>DASSXA010000337.1:0-2801 GCA_035704315.1 Gaiellaceae bacterium | reverse complement strand
GAGGAAGCCGTGCTCGATCGAGAGCGGCGAGGCCGGATCCGAGGAAAGGAGCGAGACGCGCCCACGCGAGCGTGGCTTCATCATGAAGACCGCTGCACTGATCTCCCAGCCTGGGTCGAGCCCGGGGAAGTGGAACAGATCCGAAAGTCCATCCGGGCAGTTCTCCGACCTCCCGCGGACGGCCACTTGCCCCATAAAAGCCGGCGTGCGCTGCGCGAACTCGTTTGTATCGCCCTGAAGCGCCTCGTTCGGCTCCCAGCCGACGCCGACACCGACGTGATCTGCCAGCCCTTCGCCGACAGGCAGGTCGTGTGCGAGCCCCGGTCCGATGCCGCTGCGAAGCAGGATGCCCGGAGACCCGTACGACCCGGCCGCGAGGACGATCAGGTCGGCGAAGAGCTCACCGCGATCGGTTGTCACACCGCCCGCCTCCGGGTCGATCCGGTCGACGAGCGTGTCGGCACGGATCGTCAGATTTGGCCGGTCCCGAGCCGGGTCGAGGTAAGCGAAGGCGGCGTTCCAGCGGACCGCGCCCACCGCGTTCACCGGATAGGCATCGGCGTGGTCGCCTCCGGCCTCTCGCCACGCCAGGTGCCAAGGTGAGAGCTGGTCCTCGCCCACCGTCCTGGTGCGCAGCGCTCGCTCACCGCGGTCGAGGTAAGGCTCGAGCTCGACCGCCGTCCACCCGGGGCCCCACTCGTCGTAGTCGGCCGGAGCGCCTCGCAGGACTGCACAAGCGTTGTGCGCGGAGCACCCTCCGACGATCCGCGCGCGCAGCTGCGAACGATCGTCGAGTGCCGTCTCCCACGTATGGGACTCGAGTGCGAGCGCCCGCGCATCGAGAATGTCCTCCGGCCAGCGGCCCTCGTCGTAGTGGCCATAGTCCGGCCCTGCTTCGACGAGGCAGACGCGCCGGCCCGGATCTTCGCTCAGCCGGGCGGCGAGCACGCACCCGCCCGGCCCCGCACCCAGCACGACGACGTCGTACCTAGACGATCTCGTCCGCATGCGGCAGGAGCCCGCGGCTCCCAAGAACCCGGACGAGCATCGCCCAACGTGGTTCCTCGCCTAGCAGCGGCGCGATCAGTTGCCGTGCGCGCTCTACGTCGCCGGCGTGGGCCGCATCCATCAGATCCGCGAGGCCGACGTCGATCTCGGCCATCCCGAAGGAGCGCGCGGCCTCACCTCGCGGCGGCTCGCCTTCGTAGATGGCTGCATAGCCGTCGTGCAGGTCGAGCAGACGCTGGAGCTCCCTCACGGGCTCGGGATGGTCGTCGACCCGCAGGTCGGCCACGGCCTCCCAGGGCTTGCCCTCCACAGGGACGAGAAGCAGGCCCGCAGCCTGCATCCCGCGCCAGTCGCCACCCGCTTCCTGTGCTGCTTCCAGCGCCCTGAGCATCCGGCGTGCAAGCGATCCGTCTGCCGACTCGAAAGCGTCCGCCATCGCCGGCCAGACGTCCGGGCTGCGCATGATGTTCGCCTGAACGCTGTAGCCCTCGCCGATCTGATGCCCGGCGTCAGGGATGCAGGCTTCGCCGGTATGCGCAGCGACGGCGCCATCCGCGCTCACGATCGCCACCTGCCGCACCTCCGATTGCGGATCGGCCGTGACGAGCGCAGCAAGCGCCTGCTCGGGTGTCTTCCCGGCCGCCAGCAGGTCGAGGCCGAGCGGCCCGTAGCTGCGCTCGCCGAACGCTTGCGTCGCTACCGCGCCGACCCCCGGCCGGGCCCACATGACGGGGGCGCCGCAGGCGAAGGCGCGCGACTGGACGGCGACGCCCAGCTCGCCGGAGTCGGCGTCCCTGGCGACGATCGAGTAGGTCAGTGCGACTCGGCGCGCATCTTCGCCTTCCACTCGCGCTTCAGCGCCTGATAGTGCTCGAGCGCCTCGCGCGAGTCGACGTCCCCGAGCGTCGGATACGACGGAGCGAGCTCCCGCGCCGTCTCGACGCCGAAGCGCTTGGCGAGGACGGCGCTCAACGCCTTTACCTTCATCTCGCCGAAACCGGGCAGCGCTTCGATTCGACGGCGCAGCTCCGCCGCGTCGTCCGCCTCCCGCCAGAGCCGCGCGGCGTCCCCGGCGTACTCGGCCTCGACATGAGCGCTGAGATCACGCACCCGAGTGGCCATCGTGCCCGGGAAGCGATGGACGGCAGGTCGCTCACGAAACACTGCCTCGAGGCGGTCTGGATCGGTCGAGGCGATGTCGCCGGCATTCAGCGTCCCCAACCGTTCCTTGATCTTGAGCGGACCGAGGAACGCCGTCTGCACCGACACCTGCTGGTCGAGCACGAAGCCGATCAGCAGCGCGAGCGGCTCCTGGGCGATGAGCGCGTTGGCCTCGTCGCTGTTGGTGAAGTACAAGCGCTCGGGGGCCGAGATCGCCACGTTTCGATCCTACGCGACAATAGAACGGTGACACAGATCTCCGAGCGACTCGAGCTGGCCCGCAACGCCCTGGCCGGAAAGGATTGGCAGGTGGCCTACGCCGCGTTGGCCGAGCTCAACCGCGCGGAAAAGCTCGACGCGGACGATCTCAACGGATTGGCCGACGCCGCGTGGTGGACCGGGAGGATGGACGAGTCGATCGAGGCGAGGACTCGCGCGTACGCGGCCTGGCTCGAGCAGGGAGCGCAGCGCGCCGCCGCCTTGAGCGCGCTGCACCTGGCGCGCGACAACGAGCTCAAACGCTCCGGCCTGCAGGGAGCCTGGTTGGCCCGCGCCGAGCGACTGCTCTCGGAGGAAGACGACTCGGTGGAGCGCGGCTACCTGGAACGAATGCGCTCGCGCCTCGCACTCGC
>DASSXA010000316.1:0-3287 GCA_035704315.1 Gaiellaceae bacterium | reverse complement strand
GATGAGCTGCTTCCACAGTCGGCCGCTGTGCTCGCGTGCGAACTCTCGGGACAGGCTGTCGACGTCCCCCATCCGTTTCACGGCGACCAGGAACGCCTCATCGGCCGTGAGGCCGACCGCGTTCAGCTCGGCGATCTGGTGGCGAAGATGATCTTCCAGCTCATCGACGTCGTGGCCGTTGACGCCGGAGGCGGTTGCGACGTAGGCCCGCCATTCTGCGATTTGTGACTCCATGCTCTCCATGGCTCACGCCTCGCCGAGCGCGGTCAACAGCACACCGGAGCCCGGCCAGACGTCATTCAGCGCGCGGCTGACGGTCACCCACTGCCGTTGCTGGTCAGCGAGCGCTGCTCGTCCGTCGTCGGTGAGCATGTAGTACTGACGGCGACGCCCTTCCGGCGGCGTACGCCACTCCGTCGTCACGTACCCGAGCCGACGGAGGCGATGGAGCAGTGGGTAGACCATCCCGTCGGTCCACTCGAGCTCGCCCCCGGAGAGCGCACGTACCCGCTTGAGGATCGCGTAGCCGTAGCTCTCACCCTCCGCCAGGATTGCCAGCACGAGCGGTGTCGCCGAGGCCGCGACTAGGTCCTTGTCGATGTGCACATCTGTCCTCCGCGGCTCACAGCGCTATGCATAGAAGTACATGGTACATAGAGCCGCGAGGCGTACTATGGCGCACCGAGGATGAGCGCCATCACCGACCTCTTCGCCGGTGTTCGGGTATCCGATCACGACACGAGCTCGATTGGTACACGCGATTCTTCGGCGACCCTCGGACAGCTTCGCCAAGGATCACGCGCGGAACGCGGACGTCTGCGTCGACGGGCGTGTGACACGTTCGAGTACGCGGCCTGCGAACGGCATGCGCTGCGGCCGCCAAACGTGTCGCTCCTCGAAGGGCCAGGCGTAGATCGGGTTGCCGTCGCGAACGAGTCCGAGCACGCGCGGTTCGGCCAGCTCATCGGCAGACCACTCGTATAGGCGTTGCAGCCGCGGCACGATCACTGCGTAGTCGAGCATCCGACCTAGACGCTGCTCGTCCGCGATATAGCGCTCGACGTCGAGGGCCAGCGGATAGCGGTTCGGGAGCACGCGCCGGAGTGAGAGGAACACTCCCGCCATCCCGAGCCGCGGATCGCCGACCAGACGGCCGAACGGAGCCAACCGTCCCAGCGCTAGCCGCGGCGCCGCATTCAGTGCATGCGCGTACAGCACGCGAGCCAGCGCAACGTTCATGAAAAAACGCTCCGGTGTGCTCTCGGCTTCGGCGAGTCCCCGGTGCTCCAAGTAGGCGTCCACGATGCTCGCGTTATGCGCTCGGTACCAGTTGCGCCCGGTCGGCCTCGCGCTGAACTCCAGCCAGAGGCGCACGGCCTGCGACGACGGCTCGCCGCCCAACCCACCCAGCAGCGCGATCGTTTCGCATCCGTCCCGCAGCAGTCGCTCGTTGACCGCCCGCCACCACACGCTGCCTGGCGGCGACGCGTCGAGCGGGTTGAGCACACCCCGGCGCGCCTGCCAGCGCATGAACGACAACGCCGCTCGTCGGAACGGTAGGTGTCGTGGTGCGTGGCCGGTCGGCCCGTGGAAGACCTGGGCAATCAATGCAAGGCGCGCCGCCGGATCGTCGCGTGCGGCCGCGACCTGCGCTTCAGCCCGGGCCTGCGCGGTTGCGTCGTCGCTCATTGCCGAGTAGTGATGCCCGACAGGCAGTGCGCGCGACCTTAATGCACGAGCCTGGACGCGCCGCCGTCGCCCGTCCGACGCCGATCGCGACCCGCCACCGCCTTAAGATCGTCCCGCGAGTCAACCAAGGAGGGGCGCAGAAATGAAGCGGACGCTGATTCCTCTAGCCCTCGTTGCTGGTCTCGGCCTCGTCTTCGCGGCCGTCAACGCGACGGCAAAGGACAAGCCGCGGGGCGCGGGCGGCAGCTCGATTCATGTGATCGAGCATGCGACGACCGATGCAGTTACCAACGGCTCGGCGACCGACGCAGCCGGCAACGTGCTGACCTTTGCGAACGACGTCTTCGACAGCGCCGACAAAGTCAAGGTCGGCAGCGACCAGGGCTACTGCGTGCGGATCGTGGTGGGGACAACGTGGGAGTGCAACTGGACGACCGTGTTGTCTGGCGGCCAGATCACGGTCGAAGGTCCGTTCTCGGACACCGGGAACACCGTCGTTGCGATCACGGGCGGGACCGGGAAGTACAGAAACGCACGCGGCTGGATGGAGCTCAACTACCACGACGCGGCCGGCACGAAGTTCGACTTCGTCTTCCACCTTCACGGCGGGCACTGACCGCATGGGAGAGCCGGCACCGCCGAAAGGCGGGGCCGGCTTTCTACACCTATCGTCGATGAGGCGCTCGACACTGCCTCCTCGCGGCAGCGCTATCCAACCTTCGCGATCAGCCGCCGTCAGCTCGTCGTCAGCTATCACTTGTCGACGCGGCGGTCTTGCATCGCACCGCGGGACCGCTATAGTGAACCCAATGGTTCAGTATCCACCGACCGTCGACCGCGCTTTCGCAGCCCTCGGCGACCCGACCCGCCGCGCCGTCCTCGAACGGCTCGGTTCCGGCAGCGCGACGATCAGCGAGCTCGCCGAGCCCTTCGGCATGTCGCTGACCGGGATGAAGAAGCACATCCGGCTGCTCGAGGAGGCGGAGCTCGTGACGACCGAGAAGGTCGGCCGTGTCCGCAGGTGCACGCTCGCGCCGTACGCCTTCGAGGGCATCAGCACGTGGCTGCAGCGGCTCGACCGCTTCGCGCAGGTCGTCGAACGGACGAAAGGAGCACGATGAGCACCACTGGGAAAAAAGGCAAGCAGCAGTCCGCGAAGAGCACCGACAAGAAGGAAGGATTCACTGCCGAAGAAAAGGCTGCGATGAAGGCACGCGCCCGAGAGCTGAAGGCGGAAGCGCGCGCGGAGAAGAACAGGGCGGTCGGCGAAAGTGACGTGCTCGCCGCAATCGCCGAGATGGAGGGATCGGATCGCGCGATTGGCGAGCGGGTTCATGCGATCGTCAAGGAGACCGCCCCGGAGCTCTCGCCGAAGACCTGGTACGGGATGCCGGCGTACGCCAACAAGGAAGGCAAGGTCGTCTGCTTCTTCCGGAACGCGTCGAAGTTCAAAGAGCGGTACGCGATGTTCGGCTTCAACGACAGCTCGAACCTCGACGACGGCTCCATGTGGCCGATCGCCTTCGCGCTCAAGGAGTTGACGAGCGCCGACGAGGCCAGGATCGCGAAGCTCGTCAAGCAGGCGGTGAGCTGAGATG
>DASSXA010000196.1:0-4137 GCA_035704315.1 Gaiellaceae bacterium | reverse complement strand
CTTGCCTTTCCGATCGACATCGCCTCGGGGCCGACCGCGGCGAGCCCGCACGCCGTGGCGGGCGATCGGGTTGTGCAAGAGGGCGATCTGGTGATCGTGGACGCCGGCGCGATCGTCGACGGCTACTGCTCCGATTGCACGCGGACGTTCGCGGTCGGGGAGGTGTCTGCGCGGCTGCGTGAGACGTACGAGGTTGTCCGGCAGGGGCAGCAGGCGGGGCTCGACGCGGTTCGCGCCGGGGTGTCCGGGCGTGATGCCGACGCCGAGGCGCGTTCTTTGATCATGGACGCCGGCTACGGCGAGAACTTCGGCCACGGGCTCGGCCACGGCGTCGGCCTGCTCGTCCACGAGGCGCCGGTACTCCGTCCCGAGTCGGAGGACGTCCTCGTCGCCGGAAACGTCGTGACGGTCGAGCCGGGGATCTACCTGAGCGGCGTCGGCGGCATCCGGATCGAAGACCTCGTGGTCGTTACGGAGGGCGGCTGCGACGTCCTCACGTCGTTCCCGAAGGAGCTAACCGCGGTTCGCTAGATTGGCGCGGCCGTGGCCGAGACCGTCAGCACGAACCAGTTCAAGAACGGGATGCACATCGAGCTGGACAGCGCCGTGTGGCGCATCGTCGAGTTCCAGCACGTCAAGCCTGGAAAGGGCGGCGCCTTTGTCCGGACGAAGCTCAAGAACCTCGACTCGGGCGCCGTGGTCGACAAGACCTTCCGCGCCGGCGAGAAGTTTGCGCGCGTCCACACCGAGACGAAGAACGCGCAGTATCTCTACGACTCGGGCGACGACGTCGTCTTCATGGACGAGCAGACCTACGAGCAGTTCAGTCTGCCGCGGGAGTCCGTTTCGGACGCGCTCGACTACCTCGAGCCGTCGGGTACGGTGCAGATGCTGACCGTGGACGGACGGCCTTCTGGCGTCCAGATGCCGGCGTCGGTGGAGCTGCTCGTCGCGGAGACCGAGCCGGGAGTGCGCGGCGACACGGTTTCCAATGTGACGAAGCCGGCCAAGCTGGCGACGGGAGCCGTAGTCCAGGTGCCGCTCTTCGTGAACCAGGGCGACCGGATCAAGGTCGATCCCCGCGAAGGCCGCTACATCTCGCGGGCCTGACCCTTCGAGCCGTTGTCCCCGTGCCTGGCACGGGGACGTGTCGCGAGAGGCGAACGAGGCGGAAACGAAACTGCGCCAATGCGGTCAGCGACCATTCGGCCGGACGTACATTCGATTCCATGGGCCGACCGCACCGCCTTCAAGCCTCCGACGTCGTCTATCACGTGACAACCAGAGGAGTCCGGCGCCTCGAGGTCTTCGAGGACACCCTGGACTATGCGAAGTTCGAGCAGCTGCTAGAGAGGATCGTCGGCGAGCGGCACTGGGCGATCTATTCGTACTGCCAGATGCCGAACCACTACCACCTCTTGCTCAGGACGCCCGATGCGGACATCTCGGACGGAATGTTCTGGCTGAACGGGGTCTATGCGCGTTGGTTCAACGCCAGACACAACTACTCGGGACACGTCTTCGAGGAACGTTTCTATTCGGAGCTCGTCCGAAGCAATGCCCACTTGCTGAATCTGGCGTGCTACATCCCTCTGAATCCGGTACGCGCCGGGCTCTGTCGGACGGCCGGCGATTGGCCGTGGAGCAGCTACCGGGCGATGGTCGGGCGGCGAAAGACGAGCTGGCTCAGCACCGACTGGCTGCTCGAGCAGTTCGGGACAGATCCGGCCTGGGCGGTGATCGAGTACGAGCGGTTCGTCGGCAGTCGCCTGGCCGCATAGGCCGGGTCCCGGTGCCTGGCACGGGGACCCGGCCCGAGCAGACGGTCTTGTGGCACGCGGACGGGGCTCGATGAGGCGCGACTCGGGTTGGCACCGGACGGGGCTACGCTTTTCGGCCATGAGTGACCGGCGCGCGTTCGCACTCCTTTCGCTTGCTCTCGCCTCCGCGCTCTGCCTCGGAGCGCTGGTCGCTCGGTGGCTCTATGCCGACTCGGCGGCCTACGGCTTCATGTCCTGGAACCTGTTGCTCGCGTGGATCCCGCTGCTCGCCGCCGTCCTCGTCTACGACGCCCAGCGGCGCGGCGCCGGCACACCGACGCTCTTCGCCATCGCCGCCGTCTGGCTGCTCTTCCTGCCGAACGCGCCCTACCTGCTCACGGACTTCGTCCACCTCGGTTCCCGCGACGACGCGCCGCTCTGGTTCGACATCGTCCTCTTCGGCTCGTTCGCCTGGACGGGAATGCTCCTCGGCTTCCTCTCGATCTTCGTCATGCAGGGAGTCGTCCGCCGCGCGGCCGGCCCGGGCTGGGGCTGGCTACTCGTCGGAATGAGCCTCGCTGCGAGCTCGTTCGGGATCTACCTCGGCCGCTCGCTGGGCTGGAACAGCTGGGACTTCCTGGTGCGGCCGGGCGCGCTGCTGGAGGACATCTGGGCGCGGATCGCCGATCCGCTCGCCTACCCGCGCGGCGTCGGCATGACACTCGCGCTGACCGCCGTTCTGACGACCGGCTACCTGACGCTCTACGCCTTCGCCCAGCTCGGCGCCGCCGAGCGCCTCGACGCGTCGCGGCGTTAGGCTCGCGCCATGCCCGCGCTGGTCGACACGACCGTCCGCCTGGTGAGCCAGGAACCCCTCGCCGGACGGCTGCCGACGGCGTCGATCCTCGAGCTCGCGGAGCTGCTCGACGGAGCCGGGTTCGCAGCGCTCGAGGTCTCGGGCGGAGGCGTCTTCGACAGCGCCGTCCGGCGCGGAGTCGAGTCGCCCTGGGAACGCATCCGCGCCATCCGCGCCAGAACCTCGACCCCGCTGGGCATGGCCCTGCGCGGACGCTTCCTCGTCGGCTCGCAGCCCGTCGGGGGTGACTTCGTCCGCCGCTTCGTGATGACGGCTGCGGAGAACGGAATCGACGTCTTCCGACTCCACGATCCGCTGAACGACGTCTCGAACCTGCGCGAGGCGGGCGAGGCCATCACGTCCGCCGACCGCGAGTTCGACGCCGGCCTCATCTACAGCCCGGGCCCGACCGGCGAGACCGACACACTGGTCGAACAGGCGAAGAAGCTCCCCGAGCTCGGCGCTGCGCGGATCATGCTCCACGATCCCTCGGGATCGCTCGAGCCGCACCACTCCAACGAGCTCGTCGCGGCCCTCGCGGAGACGAGTGGGCTCCCGGTCGGGATCTACTGCCAGGGCTCCGGTGGAAGCGCCCTCGCCGCGGCGCTCGAAGCCGCCCGCGCCGGCGCCGACCGCATCGCGTGCGCGACATATCCCATCGCGCTGCTCCTCCACAGGGTCGCCGGTGAAGGGCTCGCCGACGCGCTGCGCGGGCAGGGCCAGGACCCCGGCATCGACGTCTCGCTCGTCTGGAAGGCGGCACAGCTCGTGGACGAGCACATCGGTGACGAGCCGGTCACGCCGCTCGCGTCCCGGGTCGCGATCAGGGCTGCAGAGCACAACCTGCCGGCGGGCCTCGTCGCCGCGCTCGACGGCCATCTCCGAGCGCAGGGCGCCGGCGACCGGCTCGACGAGGTGCTCAGCGAGCTCGAGCGCATCAGGGCCGAGGCCGGGTGGCCGCCCCTCGCCGCTCCGATCGGCCAGATCCTCGGCAGCCAGGCGCTGATCCACGTCCTCTCGGCGAGCCGTTACCAGGTCGTCGTCGATGAGCTGCGCGCGCTGTACCGCGGCGACTTCGGAGCGCCGCCGGCCGAGTTCGACCCGACGGCCCGCCGCGCAATCGAGCTGATCTCGGACGACGACACCGTTGAGGCGCCCGCCGCGGACCTCGACGAGATCAGGGACGAGGCCCGTGGGCTCGCCGCGAGCGACGAGGAGCTCCTACTCCTCGCGCTCTTCGGCGATGAGGCCGAAGCGCTGCTGCATGCCGTGAGAGGCCGGGCGCGAGGTGAGGAAGGCCTCGCCGCCGGAGGAGTCGACCAGAGCCGCGCCGAGCGGATCCGCGAGCTCGTTCGAATCGTTCAGGAGAGCGGTGTCGCTGAAATCGCGGTCGAGGAGGCCGGGATGCGCGTCTCGATTCGACGCCGAGAGGAGCCGGAACCCGGCGCCGCGCCGATCCTGGCTCCCGCCTCGCCGACTCCGACGGACGCCGCTCCGCCGCTGCCGGCCGAAGAGGCGTCG
>DASSXA010000175.1:0-2060 GCA_035704315.1 Gaiellaceae bacterium | reverse complement strand
TTTGCCGCGAGGCGGTTCCCATCCGACTGGAACGTCCAGGAGATGAACGCCCGAAAGCCGTGCGTCTCGTCCTGCAGATCGCGGATCCGGCGCATGTGCTCGACCCGGTCGGCCCGCGTCTCGACGTGCCCGTACATCATCGTGGCCGTCGTGGAGATGCCCAGGCGCTGCGCGTGGCGCATGACGCCGATCCATTCACCAGTGGTGGTCTTCTTGGGCGCAATGATCCGCCGCACGCGGTCGACCAGGATCTCTGCACCTCCACCAGGAAGTGAATCCATCCCTGCATCCCTCAAACGCGACAGCGTTTGCGGGATAGTCAACTTGGAGCGCCGCGCGATGTGCTGCACCTCCGGCGGCGAGAGCACGTGGAGGTGAACCTTGTAGCGCGACTTGATCGAGCTGAAGAGATCCTCGTAGTACTCGATCCCGAGATCGGGATGGTGGCCCCCCTGCATGAGGACGCCGGTGCCGCCGATCGCCAGCGTCTCCTCGATCTTCTTGAAGATCACCGGCTTCGGGAGTAAGTAGCCCTCGTTCTTGTCCCCGGGCCGCCGGTAGAACGCGCAGAAGTCGCAGTCGGTGTAACAGACGTTCGTGTAGTTCACGTTCCGGTCGACGATGAAGGTGATCCGAGACCGGTCCGTTCGTCGCGCCCGGAGCTCCTCCGCAACGCGGCCGACCTGCACGAGGTCACGGGACTCCAGCAGCTCCAATGCGTCTTCATCCGTGATGCGCTCGCCGTCGAGCGCGCGATCCAGAATGGATCGCACTCTTGGTCCGGTCCCAGACGTCAGTCTGGCTGCGGCGTGCTCGGATTCGACGCTCAAGGCCGACCCTGCGCTCTTCTGTCGTGTCGACCGGTCATTTCAGACGGCCGCACGGGCAGAGCCCGCACGGCCTGAAGTCGACATCGCAAGCGACGTCTCATGCGGGCACTCTCTCCCCGACGAAGCGAAGCTCGGGCACGGCGTCGAGCTCGCCGGCCTCGACCGCGAGCTCGAGGAACGCGACGAGGCCCTCTCGCTCGCGGTCACCGAACCTGTAGCGAAGCTTCTCGAAGTACCGCGCCAGGAAGCCCGGCGGATAGCCGTAACGCCCGCTCGCCTCGTAGGCAAGCCGGTCCGGCTCGGCCCGCGCAAGCCGCACGGAGCGGACGAGCGCCTCCTCGAGCTCCTCGATGCCCTCCGCCGGCGGCCTGCGGCAGGCCCAGACCGCGAACACCATCGGCAGTCCGGTCCGCTCGCGCCACAACCGGCCGAGATCGTGGTGCGGTGTCGGATCCTCGAAAGCACTCCGCAGAGCGGCGTCCCCGATCAGAAGCTTCGCGTCAGCCTGGTGGCCTTGCGGAACGTGCTCGGCCTCCGGGATCAGGACGCGGACGAGCACGACCGAGGTGGCGCTCTCCGGCGTTACGGCAACGGTCCGCACCTGCTCGAGCGGCAGCCTCGAAACGAGCTGAATCGAGTCCACCGCGCCGTCCGAGGAGACACACAGCCGCGGCAGGAGCAGGAGCTGATCGGCGTCTTTCGCCCAGGCGATGGACGAGATGGGCGCCACGTCGATCGCGGCCTCGAGCAGCTGCCGGTTCAGCTGTGTGGGAACTCCCGAGACCTCGATGACGTCGGCGTCGAGCCGGTGGAAGACCGGCGCCATGTTCACGTACGCGATCCGCCCGAGCCGGATCATTCCTCACTCCATCGCCGTATCTCGTTGTACAGCGTGTCCCGCTGCACCGGAGTTCGGCCGGCGGCCCGCACATAGCGGACGAGCTCGCCGATCTTTTGCTCGGTCTCGGTCTTGGCGCCGGCCGCGTGGAAGATCTCCTCACGGACGACCGTGCCCTGGACATCGTTGGCGCCGAAGTGCAGCGCCACCTGCGCCATCGGCATGCCCATCATGATCCAGTAGGCCTTCACGTTCGGGATGTTGTCCAGCATCAGCCTCGAGACGGCGATCATCTTCAGGTCGTCCGAGCCGTGCGTGTGCGTCCAGCCGCGCCGCTCGAAGACGGTGTTCTCGGGGTGGAAGGCGAGCGGGATGAAGGCGAGGAAACCGCC
>DASSXA010000169.1:0-3675 GCA_035704315.1 Gaiellaceae bacterium | reverse complement strand
CGCGAGCGAGCAGGCGTGAAGCGGGCCGGCGCCGCCAAAGGCCACAAGTGCGAAGTCACGCGGGTCTTGTCCGCGCTCGACTGAGACGACCCGGATCGCCCGCAGCATCTCGGCGTTCACGACGTCGATCACGTCGGCCGCCTGTAGGCCGTCGAGCGCTTCCTCGGCGGCCGAGCGATCGAGCTCCAGCCCGTCGGCGAGCCGCGTGGGAAGCCGCCCGAGCAGGAGGTTCGCGTCGGTGACTGTGGGCCGGAGGCCACCGAGCCCGTAGCACGCCGGGCCCGGATCCGCACCCGCACTCTCCGGCCCGACGCGCAAGGCGCCGCCCGCGTCGACCCACGCGACGGACCCGCCGCCTGCCCCAACCGTATGGACATCGACGCTCGGCAGCCGAATCGGGAAGCCGGCGATCGTCCGTTCGGTCGACCGTTCCGCCGCTCCGCCGGAGATCAGACAGACGTCGGTCGACGTGCCGCCCATGTCGAACGAGATCGCTTCGGAAAACCCGGCCAGCTCGGCGATCTTCGCGGCGCCGACCACGCCGCCGGCAGGCCCCGAGAGAAGCGCCCACGACGCGTGAGCGGCCGCCTCCTCCAGGCTCGAGACGCCGCCCGACGAGCGGAGCACGAGTGGCTGCGGGAGCCCCGCCTGCTCGCAACGCCGGCCGAGCCCGAGCAGGTATTCGGCGAGCACCGGCCCGAGGTATGCATCGGCGGCGGCCGTCGAGGCTCGCTCGTACTCGCGAAACTCGGGCGCGACTTCATGTGAAGCGACGACGTGCGCACCTGGCAAGCGCCGCCGTAGCTCATCGGCGACAACCTGCTCGTGGCGTGCGTCGCGGAAGGAAAAGAGCAGGCATATCGCGACCGCTTCCGCGTCCACTTCTGGGATCGACTCGAGGTCGAGCCGCTCGATCACGCCGTCCGGCCCCATCCGCTCGCAGACGCCATAGCAGCGTTCGAGCGGAACGAGCGGCTCGGGATGGGCGGCGCAGAGCCGGTACAGGTCGGCGCGGTTCTGCCGCCGCAAATGGAGCATGTGCTCGAACCCGGCCGTGGTAACGAAGGCCGTCCTCGCTCCCTTGCGCTCGAGCAGTGCGTTGGTCGCAACGGTCGTGCCGTGCGTGAAGCGCTCGATCTCCGCCGCTCCCAGCGCGAGAGCGGCGGCGAGAACCGACTCCTCCTGGCGCCGCAGGGTCCGCACCTTTGCCGTTCGCAGCTCACCGTCTCCGATCAGGACCGCGTCCGTGAACGTTCCGCCTACGTCGACTCCGAGCACCGCCACGGCGCGACTCTAGGCCCACGCCGGGTCGATAGGCTCGGCGACATGGCCGGGTCGATCGAGATCCCACTGCGCGGGCCAGCGGGCGAGCCCGTCGACCTTTGGCGGACAATCGCCTCGCACGGGGTCGCGTCCCTTCCCCCGGCCGACGTTGACGAGGAGGCGCGGGTGATGACCGTCACCGTGCCTGTCCCACGGGGCAAGCCACGGACGATTCGGATCCGTCAAGGACCACGAAGACGAGCTCGGATAGACGTCCTCGGGCCGCGCCCCGGTAGCCGCACCGAAGCCGGGCTCCGGCAAGTCGTGGCGGAGACCCTCAACCTTGGCGAGAATCTCGCACCGCTGTACGAGGTCGCCGCCGCCGACCCGGCGCTCTCCTGGGCCGTGGACGGGGCCGGCCGTATGTTCAGAAGCCCCACCGTCTTCGAGGACGTCATCAAGACGATCTGCACGACCAACACCACGTGGTCGGCGACCGAGCGCATGGTGGGAGCACTGGTCGACAACCTCGGCGCGCCCTCCGTCGGAGGGTACGGCCGCGCCTTTCCGACCCCTGATGTGATGGCATCGGCATCCGACGTCTTCTATCGAGACGTCGTGCGCGCCGGCTACCGCGGCGCGTACCTGCGGACACTCGCGACCGACGTCGCGGCGGGAGCAATCGACCTGGAAGAACTGCGCGACGCATCGGCGGAGGCGCTCCCGGACGAGGAAGTCGAGGCCCGGCTGCTGGCCCTCCCCGGCGTCGGTCCGTACGCCGCCGCGCACGTGATGATGCTCTTGGGCCGCCATTCCAGGCTGATCCTCGACTCGTGGACGAGACCCAAGTACGCGAGGTTGAACGGCGGCCGTAAAGCAGCCGATCGGCAGATCGAGCGCCGTTTCAAGCGCTACGGCCCGTATGCCGGGCTTGCGTTTTGGCTCTATCTGACCCGGGACTGGGTGAAGGAGTCGCCCGACTAACGGCGAAATAGGAACGTTTTTCCGCCGTGTGCCGTATCGTTCACGGCGTGGTGAAACGCCTGGTCGCCGCAATCTTCTTGCTGCTCGTCACGCTGGGCGTCGCGGCCCCTGATGCCGCGCGCAAGCCGGTCGTCATCTCACCTGGCGTGACGGTCGCCGGAGTGAGGGTCGGCGGACTCACTTCCGAGCCGGCCAGGACGCGTGTCGAGAAGGCCTTCGGCCGTCCGCTCCGGCTCGCATTCGGCGAGAAGCGGTGGCGGATCAGCCCGCGCTACCTCGGTGCGAGCGCTTCGGTCGACCAAGCCGTGGCGAAGGCGCTCCGCGCCGCGCCTCGCGCGCGCGTGTCACTTCAGGTGTCGGCAACAAGCCCGCGGATCCGTCGCTACGTTCGCCGGCTCGACCGGCTCTTCTCCCGCGACCCCGAGGACGCCTATGTCGTCGGCTTCGACGGCAGCCGGCCCTCGTTCAGTGAGTCCAAGGACGGTCTCAAGGTCTCGATCGACCAGATGACGAATGCGATCGCCTACACGCTGCGGACTAACCGGCGAGCGCCGCTGCATCTCATCACCGAGAGCGTGGCGGCCTCGAGAACGGTCGAGAACTTCGGGCCCGTGATCGTCGTCTTCCGCGGATCGAACAAGCTGACACTCTTCAACGGCCGCAGCGCCGTTCGTACGTTCGGCGTGGCGACCGGCCAGGCCACGTATCCGACGCCGCTCGGCGTGTACTCGATCGCGACTAAGCAGCGAGACCCCTGGTGGATCCCGCCGCCGAACTCCGACTGGGCCCAAGGGAAGAAGCCGATCCCGCCGGGGCCGGGGAACCCGCTCGGAACACGTTGGATGGGGACGACTGCCCCACTCGTCGGGATTCACGGGACGCCGGATGCGGCGTCTATCGGCTACTCGGCGTCACACGGGTGCATCCGCATGCGGGTGCCGGAGGCCGAGTGGCTCTTCGACCAGGTCAGCGTGGGCACCCCGGTGGTGATCGTTTCGGCATAGAGGGAGTACGAGCGGCCGCGCACAATCGCTACACTGCGCGCGCCCCGGCGGCGTAGCTCAGTTGGTTAGAGCGGCGGACTCATAACCCGCAGGTCTGTGGTTCGAATCCACCCGCCGCTACCTCCCGAGGGAAGAACGAGGAATGGCTACAGGAGTCAGAGTCGGAATCACGCTTGCTTGTACGGAGTGCAGGCGCCGCAACTACCAGACAACCAAGTCGAAGCGGAACACGCCCGATCGGTTCGAGGCGAAGAAGTTCTGCCGCTGGTGCGGCCGTCACACCGTGCATCGGGAGACTCGCTAAGAGTGCCCCATCCAGCAATCCATGCCGGCTTCTGGCCCGCGATCACGCGGCGCCAGGGCCCACCCTCCTCCTCACCAAGGTTTTCCAACCTTGGCTCGTCGGAGTGCGGCTCCTGGCTTG
>DASSXA010000115.1:0-9399 GCA_035704315.1 Gaiellaceae bacterium | reverse complement strand
GAGCGCGAGGCCGTCTTCGAGGCCGGCCTGCAAGAAGCGGTACCCGAACCGCCGCCTGTCTGAGGGTTCGAACTGGGGTCAGACCCCAGTTCGAATCGCGCGCAACATCCAGACGGACATGTGACGAGCTGTCCTCAGATTCGCGTCGTTAGGTGACCAGCCATGTCCTTTCTGTGACCGGGGATGACGCAGTCTCGTGACCACGGCCGTTCCCGGCAACGAGCGCGGTTGAAAGCCGGGTCGCACGCGGCTGAAGGGCCGCCAACTACGGTCGAGCGGCAGTGACTCTCCGACCTTAATCCGGCCGGAGAACGCAGTTGTCCCCAGGCTGCGACCGTGTAGCCCTCACTGCTCGCTTTCCTCGCGCCTAGCTCCGCGTCGCATTCAGCCACTGCGCTGATCGGTGCGTGCGAGCCGCGCGTACCAAAAAGTGCGCGCCGCTCGCGGCTTGTTTGGGGACTGTCGCCAGAGCCGCTCGAATAGCCTGCGCGGCATGCGGCGGGTCCTGGTCACGGGGATGTCGGGCACCGGCAAGTCAACGGTGTTGGCCGAGCTAGCGAGGCGCGGCTTTCAGGTCGTCGAGACTGACGAGGCACCGTGGAGCGAGTGGTCGGACAGAGACGGCGGATACGTTTGGCAAGAGGATCTCGTCGCCGAGCTTCTGTCTCGCGACGACGGCGGGACGCTTTACGTCTCCGGAACGGTTTCCAATCAGGGTCGCTTCTACCCGCGCTTCGACGCGGTGGTCCTCTTGAGTGCGCCAGTCGACGTGCTCCTGCGCCGGGTCGACGCGCGCACGAGGAACGATTACGGCAAGACCGCTGAAGAGCGCGCGCTCATTCTGAGTCACGTCGCCGAGGTTGAGCCGTTGCTTCGTGCCACGTCCACGCACGAAATCGACGCGACTCAGCCGCTCGCCGACGTCGTTAAGCAGCTCGTCAAAATCGGGCGCGGCGAGTAAACGGTTGCGGCGGACGAGGCTGGCTGGGCCAGCGTTCGTCAGGCGGTGCTTTGGTCGAGGTATTGCAGGAGCTCGTGGGCTGCCAGCTCGATCTCCTTGTGGCGCCACTCGGCTGCGCGGTAGTGGCAGGCGATAAGTCCCATGCGGTGCAACCGGCGGAAGTCGCCGTAAACGAACGCGTAGCGGGCCTTTGCCTCATCTGGAGCGCCTTCGGTAAGGCCGAGATGCCAGGCGGCGTACTCGTCCCACGAGTGGGTCTTCAGGAACACGTTCTGGTCCCGTGCGCGCGGCTGCACGTCCTGCCAGCGCGACCGGAGCACGTATTGGCGCGCGTCGATCAGCCGTTTCGCGTGCCTGACCGCGACGTCATTCACGGTGTAGGAGGCCACACGCGGGATTCTCGCCGAACACCGGAAGCGCAAGCCCCCAGCGTTCGGGACTGTCACCGACTTAGTCTCACGTGATGCCGGATCAACCGCCGCCGCTTCCGTATCCGGACCCGCCGCTGACCGACGGCGTCGCCGTGCTCCGTCGGTGGGCGCGAGACGACCTCCGTTGCGTCGAGGAAGCGACCCAGGATCTCGACATACCGAAAGGCACCATCGTCCCGGCGACGTTCACGCCCAAAGAAGGTCTGGCGTGGATCGAACGGCAGTGGTCGCGGCACGACGAGGGCGCGGGACTCTCACAAGCGATTGCAGACGCGGCCTCGAACGAGGCACTGGGCGCGGGCGTGTTGACGGCGCGTAATCCCGGCACCGTCGAGATCGGCTACTGGGTGATACCTCGCGCACGAGGCCGTGGCCTCGGCTCGCGCGCAGTCGCTCTCCTCGCTCGATGGGCAGTGACCGAGGCGGCGCTCGCCCGGGTCGAGGCGCTGGTTGTGCCGGACAACGTCGCCTCGCAGCGCGTCCTGGAGAAAGCCGGCTTCCGGCGCGAAGGACACCTGCGCTCGTATCTCGAGTTCGAGCGGCAGCGTGCGGACGCACTGATCTACTCGCTCCTTCCGAGCGACCTGTCCTGAGCCGAATTCCGACCCGGGCCGTCGCAGCGGCACCGCCGCCCGGGCCAGTGGTCGGAACTGTCACTTCGGCGGTGTGCAAACGGCCTCTTTCTATGATCCGACGGTGGTTTCCGAGGCTCCTCTCGAGCAGACGGAGGCTGGGCTTGTGCCGGCCGCGGAGGGCTGGTTCGTCCTGAACGCCCGCAACGGCCGCTGGCGCCGCCAAGACGGGCGAGGAGAGCGTGTGCGCTTCGAAGGCGATGCGCCCTTCCAGCAGGTTGGAGTCAGTCTCTACGTGCTCGCGCCGGGTGAACAAATGGGGATGTACCACTGGGAGGCCGATCAGGAGGACTTCCTCGTCCTCTCCGGCGAGGCGCTGCTGATCATCGAGGGCGAGGAGCGGCCATTGCGGCAGTGGGACTTCGTGCACTGCCCTGCCCAGACGAAGCACACCATCGTCGGGGCCGGAGATGATCGCTGCGTCGTGCTCGCCGTCGGCGCGCGTGAGCATCAGGCGGACCCGGACTGGGGCGGCTATACGGTGGACGAGGCTGCGCTCCGCCATGGCGCCGGCGTCGAGCAGGAGACGAATGACGTTGACAAGGCATACGATCGGTTTCCCGAGCATGAGCTGACGCGATACCGAGATGGCTGGCTCCCGGGTTAGCTCGAGGACTTAGTCGCTGTGGGGTGGCGACCACTCCGATTCGGCATGCGATCCGAAACGGCAGCCGGCTCTAGGCCGGCAGCTTGGACGCGATCACGTCGGCCTCCTGGATGTCCGGAGGCCGCACGAGCAACTCGTCCGCCTGGGCCATCAGCGCTTCGGCCACACGACCCGACAGGTGTGCCTGTCGGCCTGAGTCATCTGGGAAGACGTCGAAGATGGCGAATTGCGAGTCGCCGAGCCGGACCGCAAACCACGCCGTCGTCTCGGGCTCGTCCTCGACGAGCGAGCGTCCGCCCTCTAGGAATCTCGCCACGTCCGCTTCCTTGCCGGCCCTGGCCTCGAGTGGCACCCAGAGCCCCTTGGTGACGGTCGCCATGACCTCTCCTTTCCGTCGACACGTGCGTGCGCCCATCGTACGAGGCGCGACACGCTTGCATCCGAGAGCCCGGCGCTGTCGAAAGCCCCATGTCAGGGATGGAACCGCAGTCGATCGACGATCTTGTCGACAGTCTTGCGCTCGGCGCGGAACGCGACCCCGACGAGGTCGAGCTCCTCCTCGGAGACGGCGGCGACCGCGGCGCGGTTCGCCTCATCGTGGTTCGTCGTGAAGAGCTCCTGCGTGTACACGGCGGGCGTGACACCGCGGCTCATCGCACGTTCATACGCTCTGCGTACACCGGCCGCGTCCGCCTCGTAGACGAGCACCGGCTGGACGAACATCGGCAGGTACTCGTTGCCCGATGCGTCTCGGTAGGGCTCGCCGACGACTTTGGGCACCGTTCCAGCAATCCCGCTGACCAAAAAGGCGGTTACGTTCGTCTTCTGCCAGACGGCGAGGTCGTCGCGGAGAACGACGGCGATCTTCGTCTCGAACTGCATTTCGTCTAGGTTGGCCAAGGTCGTGCCGCAGCACTGATCTCGGCGAGTCGCGCCTGCGCGCTCCGGGTCGAGACGAGGTTTCCCTTGCGCTCGTGGCGCGCGACCGCCTGCTCGAGTGCCGCGACTGCCTGGTCGAACTTGCCCGAGAGCAGGAGCACCTCGCCGAGGTCCGTATGTGCGTCTCCCTGGAAGCTGAGCATGTCCGTTTGTTCACCGATCGTCACGGCCTCGCAGGCCAGTGCTTCGGCTTCAGCCTTCTCGCCGCGGCGAGAGAGCACCTTCGCTTTGACCTGCCGCCAGATCATCTGGGTCATCGCGTCGTCGCTCGCGCCGACTTCGGCGGCACGAGCGGCCCAAGTGTCGGCTTCGTCGAGCCGGTCAAGCGCGTAGAGCGCCTGCCCGAGCCTCCCGGCCGCGGTCGACAGAATCGACTTTTCCCCCAGCTCGTCCAGCAGCCTGCAGGCTTCTTCTCCGTGCTCGGCTGCAGCAGCAAAATCGCCGGCGAGGAGCTCGACGAGAACCTGATCTTGCCCGATCACGGTTGCGAGTGCGAGCCCTCCGCCGCGATCCGCGAGCGCGGCACGTTCCTCCACGAGAATCACCCGCGCCTGGTCGAAGCGACCGAGCATGGCGAGTGCAAGGGCCCGATAGCTGCGGAGGTAGCGCGCGGGCACCTCCTGGTCGTCCAGCCAAGCGAGCAGCTCCGTGACCGGGGTGGTGCCGAAGAACCGAGCCGAGACGCGACCCAATTCGCGGTGGTGGATCAAGCCCGCCCGTTGCGCGTGGACGAACGCCCGCTCGTCCGCGTCGCGCCATGCATCCATTTGCGCTCGCATTGCCGCCACGGCGCCGAGCGCCGAGTATCCGATGTACAGGGCCAGATCGTCCCGCGCCGCCTGGAACACCGGCAAAGCGCGCTCGACTAGCTCGTCCAGCTTCTCCGTCGCGCCCTGTGGCTCGAGGTAGTAGTTGAGCCGGCCCTCGAGGAGCCTCCCGCAGAGCTCGCCCACGCGATCGGCCGCCAGCGACGACCGCTCGGCAATCGACCTCGCGCGCTCGAGGGCTGCGTCGCTCTTTCCAGCCCAGAACAGAGCGAAGACGAGATCGTGCTCGAGGGCGAGTTCGAGGTCGGCCGGCGGCATGAGCGCGGCGGCGCGCTGGAGCAGGTTCGCCGCCGCGAGGTTGTCAGACCGACCGAGCGCCCGGCCGCCGCCGGCGGCCAGCCTGCGCCGCGCGCTTGCCGCCAGCGTGCCGTCGTCGGGCGTCCCGAGCTCCGTTCGGTAGAGCCAGGCCCGTTCGAGGTGGTAGCCGAGGATCTCATCCAGCTCGACGAGGTCGGCGCCATGCTCCTCCAGCCAGACGGCGAAGCGCTCATGGAGCTCTGCCCGTGCCGCCTTCGGCAAGGCCTCGTAAGCTGCGTCGCGGATCAGGAGGTGGCGAAAGCGAAAGCCGTCCTCTCCGGCGAGGCGCGCCTTCGTAGGTCTGATCAGGTCCTTGCGGACCAGCGCGGCCAGGCGCGGCGTCACCCGGGTCTCAGGAGGCGCGAGCGCCTGCACGGCGCCGCGGTGAAAGATCTCGCCCTCGACTGCGCCCCGCTCGAGCACCGTCCGCTCACCGGTCTCAAGCTGGTCCAGTCGCGCCGCGAGCAGCGTTTGCAGCGAGGGCGGAACCGCCACCTCGCCGTCCGCCTCGCCGGTCATGGCCACCATCTCCTCGATGAACAGCGGGTTCCCGCCAGCTGCTCGCGTGATTTTCTCGCGTAGCTCCGCGGAAATGCGCTGAGGCATGAGCTGCGCGACGTCGTTGTCCCCCAGCGGCTCGAGCCGAAGCGTGACCGGCCAGGCGGGACGCCGGTCGAGCAAGTCCGGCCGCGCCAGACAGAGCAGCGCGATCGATCCGCCCGTCGCCAGAAGCGCGACGTGCTCGATCAGTTCAAGGAAGGTCTCCTCGCCCCAGTGAAGGTCGTCGACGACGACGACGAGCGGCCGCTCCGCCGCCGCCTGCTCCAACGTCTTGCGAAAAGCCCAGGCGATCTCGTCGGCGGAGGTCGTCACTTCCGTCTCGCCGAGCAGCGACCGGACCGCCGCTGCGGCGGTCTCGTCCGAGGGCAGCCGATCGAGCTGCTGCAGCACCTCGACCACCGGCCAATAGGTGATCCCCTCGCCGTACGGCAGACAGCGACCGCGGACGACGGTCGCATCGATCGAAGCTAGAACCTCTGCAGCGAGCCGAGACTTGCCGATACCGGCATCGCCTATGAGCGTGATCAGCTCGCAGCGCTGATCGTCCTGTGCTCGATCGCATGCTCTCTGGACGATCCCCAGCTCGCGCTCGCGGCCGACGAACCGCATTTCGTGCCGCCGCTCCCGCGCATCGAGGACGCGCAGAAGCCGGTACGCAGGAACCGGTGCTGCCTTGCCCTTGAGCGCGAGCGGCTCGACGCGCTCAACGTCGGCTGCGTCGCGGACGAGCGCGAGCGTCGGCTCGCCAAGCAGCACCTCGCCCGGCTGGGCGGCCTGTTCCAGCCGCGCCGCCACGTTCACGGCGTCGCCTGCCAGCCACTCCTCAGCTCCCGTCACCACCTCGCCGGTCATGACGCCAATCCGCCCTTCCAGCCCGAGCTCGGGGAGCGCTTCGCGCATCTCGACAGCTGCCCGCAGCGCGCGGAACGCGTCGTCCTCGTGAAGCACTGGGACGCCGAACGCCGCCACCACTGCATCGCCGATGAACTTCTCCACGCTGCCGCCGTACCGTTCGATGATCCCATTCATCCGCTCGAAGTAGCCGGCAAGCAGGTCGCGCAGGCGCTCGGGATCGAGCGTCTCGCCGAGCGCGGTCGAGCCGGTCAGGTCACAGAAGAGAACGGTGACCGTCTTGCGCTGGCCCTTCGGCTGCGGCGATCGGGCGGTGACCGAGAAGCCACATTCCTCGCAGAACCTCGCGCTCTCGCGGTTCAAGTGCCCACAGTTCGCGCAGACCGGCACGGTAAGAGGCTTATACCGTCACATGGTCACCGTCGGGGCGCGACTGTAGGCCGCGCACCAGGCGACCCGGATGCGGATGAAGATGCCGACTACGCACCCCCGAAAAGGCGGTCACCGAATCGTCGCCTGTCCAGAGTGAGAAGTCTGGTGGCCGTCTGGTCTCCATCCTGCGACCACCGACTAGCGCCGCCCCGCGCGACAAACGAGCCTTGACTTCGAGCCGCCTGAGTCAACGCGCGTGAGGTTTCGCCACGACGTGCTCCGAACGCGGAACAGGCCTCGAGGTCGGGTCGACCAGAGCACGGTTACGCTCGGGTCGTGGAGTTCTCGCACCGTTTGATCGAGACGTCTGGCTACGACCGACCGGGATTCGCGGACACCTACGAGCACTTTCGCCCGCGCACACCGAACGTGCTGATCGACGTGCTGTGCCGGTTTGCGCGCACCGCGCGGCCTTCGCTCGTCGTCGACCTGGGCTGCGGCACCGGGCTCTCCACGCGGGCGTGGTCGGGCGTCGGGCGCCGCGTGATCGGGATCGAGCCGAACGCGGCGATGCTCGCGGCGGCCGCTCCGGCGCCCGACATCGAGTACCGCCGGGCGTACGCCCAGGAGACTGACCTCGACGACGGCATCGCGGACATCGTCACCTGCTCCCAGTCGCTGCACTGGATGGAGCCCGAGCCGACGTTCGCGGAGGCCGCGAGGATCCTGCGTCCGGGAGGCGTTTTCGCCGCCTACGACTACGACTGGCCACCGGTCGTCGACCCCGAGGTCGATGAAGCGTTCTGGGCGTATCAAGGCCGCTGGCGCGACGTGAGGAGGCGCCGCGGGATCGAGCGCGGCGGCGACGTGTGGCCGAAGGACGGGCACCTCGAACGAATGCGAACGAGCGGCCGCTTTCGCTACTGCCGCGAGGTCGTGCTGCACTCGGTGGAAGAGGGCAACGCGGACCGGATCGTCGGCTTCGCGCGCAGCATCGGCCCTCCGGCCGCCGACCTGCCGGAAGAGGAGCTCGAGCGGGAGCTACTGATCGACGAGCTCGAAGCTGTCGCGCGCCGCGTGCTCGGGAACCGGACTGTGCCGTTCTTGTTCGGCTACCGCGCGCGGGTCGCGATCGTCTGAAGCAGGTCGCCGCCCTTGGTCTGCGCTAATCAGCTAGTCCTGAGCCGACGCGTGCCTAGCTAACCCGCCAGGCTTCCTGACGTCGGTTCCTATACTTGCGCACAACCTGGAGGGTCGGACACAAAGGAGGCGGACTGTGGGTCGGAGTCTGAGGATTCTGCTCTTGACCGCTGCTGCGTTGCTCGTTCTCGCGGCGGCGGGCTGCGGCGGCGACGACGGTGGTGGAGGAGGCGGCGGCACGATCGTGCACGGCACGACCGACCAGCCCGTCTCGTATGACCCTGCCGGCTCGTACGACCTGCCGTCCTGGAACGTCATCTACAACGTCATCCCGGGGCTCCTCGCTCTTCCGCCGGGCGGCAACCAGCCCGAGCCCGAGCTCGCGGAGTCGTGCAAGTTCGACAACCCGAGCACTTACACGTGCACACTGCGAGACGGCCTGAAGTTCAGCGACGGGAGCGACCTGACGGCGGAAGACGTCAAGGCGTCGTTCGACCGCGTCAACCGGATCAACGACACGAACGGTCCGTCCAGCCTCTTCGGTTCCCTCTACAAGGAGGCCGGAAAAGTCACCGGCCAGGAGGTCGAGGTCGTCGACGACAAGACCGTCACCTTCCACCTGAACAGGCCAGACTCGACATGGCCGTTCATCATGACCACGGGCGGCGGCGGCATCGTCCCGTCGGAGTACCCGCCGAACAAGCTCCAGCCTGACAAGCAGGCGATCGGTGCCGGCCCCTACAAGCTGGCCGAGTACCGGCCCGGCGAGCAGACGGTGCTCGAGAAGAACGACGACTACTTCGGCGACGCGCCGAAGAACGACCGCGTGATCATCCAGTACTTCGACAAGTCGTCCGCGCTCAAGCTCGCCGTGGAGAACGGTGAAGTCGACATCGCCTACCGCAACCTCACGCCGACGGAGATCCAGGACCTGCGCTCAGCCGACGGCCTCTCGGTCGTCGAGGGCAACGGCACGGAGATCCGGTACATGGTCTTCAACACGAAGCTTGCCCCCGGCAAGGATCTCGCCGTCCGCAAGGCGATGGCGTATGTGGTCGACCGCCAGGCGATCGCCGACAACGTCTACAACGGCACGGTCCAGCCGCTGTACTCGATGGTTCCGCAAGGGATCGCCGGCCACATCGACGCGTTCAAGACGATGTACGGCGCGACGCCGAACAAGGCGAAGGCAACGGCGCTCCTGAAGGCGGCCGGCGTCAAGACGCCGGTGCAGGCCGAGATCTGGTGGACACCGTCCCACTACGGCGACTCGTCGGCCGACGAGTATGCGGAGATCAAGCGCGCGCTCGACGGCAGCGGCCTCTTCAAGGTGCAGCTGAAGTCGACCGAGTGGGACCAGTACAGCGAGGCCTACGCCGAGGATCAGTACCCGATCTTCCAACTCGGCTGGTTCCCCGACTACCCGGATCCGGACAACTACCTGGTGCCGTTCTACAGCACCGACAACTTCCTGAAGAACCACTACTCCAACAAGCGAGTGGACGCCCTGCTCACCCACCAGAAGGCCTCGACAGACCAGGCCAAGCGCGAGGACGACTTCCGGCAGGTCCAGACGATTGCCGCCCAGGACGTGCCGATTATCCCGCTCTGGCAGGGGAAGCAGGTCGCAGCCGTGCGTGACGGGATCACCGGCGTCGACAAGACCTTCGACCCGTCCTTCCAGTTCCGCTACTGGCTGATCGAGAAGAGCTGACCAAGGACCGCGATGGGGGTGCGGGCACGAGCCCGCACCCCCATCCGGACACGGCCTAGAGTCTCA
>DASSXA010000010.1:0-8771 GCA_035704315.1 Gaiellaceae bacterium | reverse complement strand
GTCCCGCCGAAGAACGGCTCGCCCTCGGGCGTCAGGAAGACGGTCATCGGCCAGCCGCCCTGGCCGGTCAGCGCGACGACGGCGTCCATGTAGAGGGCGTCGACGTCGGGCCGCTCCTCCCGGTCGACCTTCACGTTGACGAAGCGGTCGTTCATCACCCGCGCGATCTCGTCGTCCTCGAACGACTCGTGCTCCATCACGTGGCACCAGTGGCACGCCGAGTAGCCGATCGAGAGCAGGATCGGCTTGTCCTCGGCCCGAGCCCGCTCGAAGGCCTCCTCGCCCCACGCGTACCACTCGACCGGGTTGTCCGCGTGCTGCAGGAGATACGGGCTCGTCTCTCGGGCCAGACGGTTCACGGAGGCTAGGCTAGCCCTCCGTGAGCTCACTACCAGGGGGCACGGTCACCTTCTTGTTCTCGGACATCGAAGGCTCGACGCGGCTGCTCGAGCAGCTCGGTGACCGGTACGAGGACATGCTGCGGGACCACCGTCAGATCCTGCGGGCGCGCTTCGGCGAGGCCGGCGGCCGGGAGATCGACGCCCAGGGCGACGCTTTTTTCTTCTCTTTCACCCGCGCCAGGGACGCCGTGGCCGGAGCCGTCGCCGCGCAGCGTGACCTGGCCGCCCACGAATGGCCGAACGGAGTTGCGGTCAAGGCACGCATGGGGCTCCACACCGGCGAGCCGACGGTCGGCGAGGAGGGCTACGTCGGCATGGACGTCGTTCGCGCGGCGCGGATCTGCTCGGCCGGCCACGGCGGTCAGATCCTCGTCTCGGAGACGACCAGAGCCTTGATCGGCAACAACGTCCCGGACGGCGTCGTCGTCCGCGATCTCGGCGAGGCGCGACTCAAGGACGTCCAATCTGAACGGATCTTCGAGCTCGCCCTCGCCGAGCAGCCCGGCGAATCTCGTCCTTTGAAGACGGCAGTCCCGGAGTCTGCGGCCGACTACCTCGCCACAGAGATCGAGCGCAGAGTCAACGAGCAGATCCTCGCGAGCCTCGACGCTCCGGGGGGAGAGAGCAAGCGCGCCGCGTTGGGCTTCGTCAACCGCTTGCTCGGGTTGCGGCCGCCCCCGCAATCCTGATCGTCAAGGTTCCGTTCGTCTGAACGGGCCGGCTCGGTAGACGTAGCCCTCGAGCTGCCGGCCGAGCAGCTCTTCCAGCCATTCCGAGATGGCGATCAGGGCGTCGAGGTCCACGCCCGTCTCGACTCCCTCGCCCTCGAGCAGGTAGACGAGATCCTCCGTTGCAATGTTGCCCGTGGCCTTCGGCGCGAAGGGGCAGCCGCCGAGCCCGCCGACCGAGGCGTCCAGCATCGAGACGCCGGCTTCAAGCGCGGCGTAGGCGTTCGCGAACCCCGTGTTCCGCGTGTTGTGGAAGTGACCGCCGACCGGCTTGCCCAGCTCCGCGACCCGCTCGAGGAGCCGGCTGACCTGCGTTGGCGTCGCGACGCCGATCGTGTCGGCGAGGACGATTTCCTCCGCATCGGTCTGCGCCAGCCGTTCGGCGATCTCGACGACCCGATCGGGGGCGACCGGCCCTTCGAACGGACAGCCGAAGGCGACCGAGATCGTCAAGCTCGCACGGATCTGGTCCCCGCGGGCGCCCGCGACGATCTCTTCGGCCGCCGCAATGCTCGCCTCGACCGACGCTCCCGCATTCCGCTGCGAGAAGCTCTCCGTCGCAGCAACCGCGAAGCTGACCTCGTCGAGGCCGGTCTGGCGGAGCCGCTCGTAGCCGCGCTCGTTGAGTGCAAGCCCGGCGTAGACGACGCCGTTGCGCCGATCCAGCGCTGCGACGACCTCCTCGGCGCCCGCCATCTGCGGCACCCGTGCCGGATTGACGAAGCTCGCCGCCTCGATCCGTCTGAGGCCGGCCGCGGCGAGACGATCGACCAGCTCGGCGCGCGTTTCCGGCGGGACGATCTGCTGCTCGTTCTGGAGCCCGTCGCGCGGGCCGACCTCGCGGAGCGCAGGGCTAATGACTGTCCAGACCCGAGCTGTTGACGTGCTCCGGCGTGATCCGCACGATCACCCGCTGCTCTCCCTCCCTGCGGAAGGGGTAGGAGTCCGCGCCGAGATACTTCTTCGCCAGCTTGTCGATGTGCTCGTCGGCGCCCTCGTGCGTCAACTCGGCAGGGCCTGCGACGGAGACCCACCTGTACGGATCATCGGGATGGGTGACGTGCACGCCGGCCCTTCCGTTCTGCCGGATGTACTGCGGCTTGTAGCGGCCCTCCGCGGTGTTGAAGACGACGTTCTCGCCGT
Organism: Gaiellaceae bacterium; assembly: GCA_035704315.1. Classification (GTDB taxonomy): domain Bacteria; phylum Actinomycetota; class Thermoleophilia; order Gaiellales; family Gaiellaceae; genus JACDAN01. The sequence continues at coordinate 6,499 of DASSXA010000010.1, read as the reverse complement.
CGTAATCGACCCAGACGACCGTCTGCTGCGGGCAGCCGTCCGCCCGGACGGTGGAGGCGACCGCATAGTTCGGCTCCAGGAACAGCTGGGCCTCTTCGGGTGTCAGCAATGCCAAGTGGCCTCCCTTCTTGCTTTAACCGGAGAGCGTCGTCGGAACCTCGATCTCGTGGTCCCGGATCTGCTTCTTGGCCTCGTCGAGGCGCTCTAGATCCTTCTGCGGCACCTTCGGGCTGATCTTGCCGAGGCCGACGCCGTCATCCGCCAGGCCGAAGGTCAGGTTCCTGCCGCCCTTCCAGCTGTCGTCGACGACGGACTTGATGGTCTCGAACACGGCCTCGTCGACCCGCTTCAGCGCGCTCGTGAGGATGTGAGGGCCGAGAAACGACTGGTCGGCGTCGACGCCGATCCCCCAGACCTTCTGTTGCTTGGTCGCGCTCAGCGCGCCCAGCCCGCACTCGCCGGCGACCTGGAAGACGACACTCGCGCCACGCGCGATCTCGCTCAGCGCGAGCTCCTTGCACTTGGCCTGGTCGTCCCAGTCCGATGAGTAGGAGTTCAGAGTCTTGACATTCGGCTTCGCCCATTTCGCGCCTGCCTGGTAGCCGGCGATGAAGCGGTCGACCGGCGGCTCCTTGTACCCGCCGACAGAGCCGATCACGGGGGACGAACCCCTGGCAGTGAGGCCGGCGAGGACGCCGGCGAGGTAGCCCACCTCCTGCTCCTTGAAGAGCAGGCCGATGACGTTCGGCGGCGCGTGCTTGAGGCTCGACTGGTCGACGTCGACGATCGCGAACTTCGTGTTCGGGAACATCGTCGCGGCGGTGTCGATGGCGTCGCCCTGCGCGAAGCCGACGCCGATGATCAGGTCGAATCCCTGCCGGGCCAGCGCCGAATAGTTCGGCACGTAGTCCGCTGCGGAGTTGGACTCGACGACACGCGTCTTGATCCCGAGCTCCCTGCCCGCTCGCTTGAGCCCCTGGTAGGCGAGCTGGTTGAAGCCGCGGTCGTTCAGCTGGCCGACGTCGGTGTTGAGCGCGACGCGCACATCGCTTCCGGAAGCCGCCGTGGTCGTCTCGCCGGCCTTGTTGCCGTCGTCACCGCCGCAGCCGGCCAGCAAGAGCCCGGCGGTGAGGGCGATTGCGAGCCGGGAGGCGAGGTTTTCGCCTGGTAGTCTCAAACCTGGTGGTCGAGTCTACCCGACAGGCGCCCGCCCACGTGTCGCTGGCGGTCGTGTTTCAGGTTCGCGGCGGCTCGCTCCAGGTGTTGATGTGGCGGCGGGCCAGAGATCCCTTCAAGGGCCGCTGGGCGCTTCCGGGTGGATACCTCGAGCCGGGCGAGACGCTCGAGCAATCGATTCGCAGCCACCTGGCGGCCAAGGTCGACATCGACGAGCTCGCGCATCTCGAACAGCTTGAAACCCGCAGCGAGCCGAGCCGGAACCCCCGAGGCTGGGAGCTTGCGACTGCCTACCTCGGCCTCGTTCCGAGCGACGTCGATCCCGAAGTGCCGTCGGACACCGCGTGGCAACCGGCCAGAAACCTCCCGCCCACGGCGTTCGACCACGGCGAGATCGTGGAGATCGCGCTCCAGCGCCTGCGCGCGAAGCTCTCCTACACGAACGTCGGCTTCGCGCTGGCCCCCGAGACCTTCACGCTCTCGGAGCTGAGAGCGATCTACGCGGCGGCTCTGGGGCACGACCTCTCGGCAACCAATCTCCAGCGCGTCCTGCTGCGGCGCGGCGTCCTCGAGCGGACGGGCTCGAAGCGCGAGCCCGGCCGCACCGGCGGCCGTCCGGCGGAGGTCTTCCGCTTCCGCGTCCCCGAGCTGGAGGTTACCGACCCGTTCGCGGTGCTCAGGCCACCGCGGTGAGTCGTTGGGTTCGACGCCAAGGCTAGGATCGCGGCATGTGCCGAAACATCCACACGCTCTTCAACTTCGAGCCGCCCGCCACCGACGAGGAAGTGCGCGACGCGTCGCTCCAGTACGTCCGCAAGATCAGCGGCTTCAACAAGCCCTCAGAGGCCAACGCCGAGGCCTTCGAGCGGGCGGTCGACGAGATCTCGATGTCGACCAGGCGCCTGATCGACGAGCTCGTCACGACGGCGACGCCGAAGGATCGTGAGGTCGAGGCGGCAAAGAAGCGAGCTCGGGCCCAAGAGCGTTTCGCCACCGCGTAGCTGAGCTAATCGCCGCGGAACGGGCTTGGCCCGTTCCGCCGATGCGGCTCCTCGAGAAGGAAGCCGCGCCAGTTTCTGGGCCGCGCAGCGCGAAGGGCCGCGCGGCTCGACAGGTTGGCTGAAAGTCGGGAGACTTTCAGCCAGATGAAGCATCTGATCGGCTTGCTGCTTGCGACGGAGGAGGACTGGCCTGGTGCCTTCGAGGCCCTCCTCCGCCGCCTCGGCCCGGTGCGGTGGGCCGGTGAGACGCACGAGTTCGAAACGGAGCGCATCGTCCACGAGCCGTTCGATCTCCGCTATCGGCCCCGCTACCAGCTGATCATCGACCGGCTCGCCTGGTGGTACGACGTCCCGCGCGAGTGGCTGAAGAAGCTCGCGCTGATGGACGAGGTGTACCTGCTCAACAACCCCTTCACGTTCCAGGCGATGGAGAAGCATTCCGCCTACTGCGCGATGATGCGGCTCGGGCTCAAGGTGCCCGAGACCTGGTTGATCCCGCACAGGCTGCCCCCGGACAACCCGCGTTACGTGCAGATGGCCGAGCGGTACAGCCCGGACTTCGACCTCGACTTCGTCGCTCAGCAGGTCGGGTATCCGCTCTACATGAAGCCTTTCGACGGCGGAATGTGGGTCGGAGTCACCCGCGTCGAGTCCAGCGAAGAGTTGCATCGGAGCTACGAGGAGTCGGGCCAGCGCCTCATGCACTTGCAGGCGGCGGTCGACGACTTCGACGTCTTCACGCGCAGCCTCTCGATCGGCCCGCAGACGAGGGTCATGCAGTACGACCCGTCGGCCGACGGGCACTATCGGTACATCGTCGGCGACGACTTCCTGCCGCCGGAGCAGATGCGCGAGGTCGAGACCATCGGCCGGGTCGTCAACGCGTTCTTCCGGTGGGAGTTCAACTCCTGCGAGGTGATCGTGAAGGGCAGGGAGGCACATCCGATCGACTACGCAAACGCGTCGCCCGACATGGCCCTCGTGAGCCTCCACTACTACTTCCCGTGGGCGATTCAGGCGCTGGCCGCGTGGTGCATGTTCTGCACGGCCACCGACCGGAAGGTCGGCGTCTACCAGCGAACGCGGGACTACTTCGCGATCGGCGACGGCGACGCCTCCTACGAGGAGAAGCTCGAGCGGTACCGCCAACTCGCGGATGTCTACTTCCAGACGGAGGAGTTCGAGGAGTTCTGCGCCGCCGCCCTGCCGCACCTCGAGCAGACCATGGTCGAGTACGTGGAGAGCCCCGAGTTCGACGACCTCGTCGTGCGCGTGATCCGAACCGAGGAGCCGGAAGAAAAGCAGGAGCGCCTGATCGAGCGCTCCCGCACGGCCGTTGCAGCCTGGGCAGCCGATCGAACGGCGATGGTTTAGCCGCGGCGCCGAACAGGAACTGCAACGGACATGGATACCTGGCTCATCGTTCTGATCATCATCGCCGCAGTCGTTCTCCTCGCGATCCTGGTCTGGGTCTGGAGACGCGCCCAGGCACGCCGGCTCGAGGAAAAGCGCGGAGAGGCTCAGGAGCTCCGCTCGAGTGCCGAAGTCCAGTCGCAGCAGGCGGAGCAGCGAGCATCACTCGCGCAAGCGGAGGCTGAGCGGGCCGAGCGCGACCGAACGGAAGCGCAGGAGCAGCTCCAGCGCGCGGACGAGGTCGACCCTGACGTCGACGTCGACGTCGACAGGGGCGACCGCAACCGCTAGGGCATTCCGGCGGGCACGCCGTCGCGGCGCACCTTGTTCTTCGCCTTCAGGTAGCCCTCCTGTAGCTCGTTCAGCTCGACCTCGCGCGGCGGGGCGCCCGCGGCCTGCGTGAGCAGCTTGTCCGCGAAATCGTCCCCGTGCCATTGCGAAGTCAGCTTGATCAGCGGCTCGAGACCGGCCGGGCTCGGCTTTGGCCGCGCGGTCCGGAGCGTGAGCAGGCCACCGAGGTGGTTCGCGTTCGCGACCCGCGCGCCCATATCCGGAATCGACCCGTCGGCCTTGCGGCAGAACCGCAGCAGGATCGTCTTGATGATCGACGTGTGGTCGAAGAGCTCGCTCGAAACGGCGCCCCGGGGGATCCAGGGGGAAACCACGAGCGCCGGTACGCGCGGACCGTACGAGCGGAACGCGGGGCTGTCGTCCTTTGCCGCCGGGGGGCCGACGTGGTCGAAGAAGCCGCCGTGCTCGTCGTAGGTGATGACGAGCAGCGTCTTCGACCATTTCGGGCTGCTGGCGAGCGCCGTGTAGAGCGAGAGCACGAGCTTTTGCCCCGCCTTCACGTCGGACGGCGGGTGATCGTCGTTCGATCCCGCTGGGCCGAAGAGATTGAAGTCCACGAAGTTGGGATCGATCCACGACACCGACGCCAACTGGCCCGCAGCCGCGTGCTCCAGGAAGCTTCGCCCGAGCGCCGCCGTGCGGCGGTCGAAGTACCGGAAGTTCGTCGTCGACAGGCTGAGCCTGTACCTGTCGTCGGTCATGCGCAAGGTGGCGACGTACTCGTGGGCGTACCAGCGCCACGAGACCCTCGCGCGGTCCAGGTGCCGGACGAAGGACGGCACGGCGTAGAGCGGCTGGCGCTTGTTGTCCTTGCTCCCCGCGGCCCTTCCGCAGACGGCGTAGAGGCGGTTGGGCCAGGTCGCTCCCGGCACGGAGCAGAACCACCTGTCGCAGACGGCGTACTCGCGTACGAGGTGGTCGTAGACCGGGAGGTCGGTGCCGTTGTAGTAGCCCATGACGGTCCCCGGATTCGGGTCCTTCGGGTTGTGCTTCGCATAGTTGGCGACGAAGCCGCCGTTACCGCTCGCGAGCTGCTCCTTGACGTCGGCTCCGCCGTGCCCAGGGTCCTGCTCCTTCGTCAGCTTCGTGCTCGTCAGGTGGTGGACACGGTACGTCTTGCCGGCATGCCGGTTCGACATCGACCGCTCGAGCCCATCCACAGGGAGACCGGCCTCCAGCTCGAGGTAGCCGAGCATGTGGTCGAACGAGCGGTTCTCGAGCATGAGCACGACGATGTGGTCGATGCGCGAGAGATTTCGCAGCGTCGGGTCCGCGGCGACGGGCGAGGGGGGCGGCATGGGATGAGGCGACTAACGGCGGGTGGAGCGGGTCAGACCATCTCGCTGTCAGGCCGGAGGGACGCGAGCGCCCAGATCACGATGACGCAAAGCGCGATGATGAGCACCGACCAGACCGGGTAGTACGGGATGTAGAAGAAGTTAGCGACGGCGGTGATCACGGCGACCGTAATGCCTACGGCACGGGCCCAGGTCGCGCCCGAGAAGATTCCGAGGCCGGCTGCGAACACGACCACGCCGATGATCATGTGGATCCAGCCCCAGCCGGTCGTGTCGAGGTCATATGCGTACCTGCTGGTGACGACGAAGAAGTCATCGTTGACGACTGCGGCGAGCCCTTGGAAGAACTCAAAGATGCCGATCAAGATCATGATCGCGCCGGCGAAGGCAGAGAAACCAACTGCCCAGCCGCTCACGGGGCGTTCGTCGAGACGGGTAGACATTGCGGCTCCTTTCTGGGGGTCTGAGGCCTAGCGCCTCAGCACGAGATTCACCGCGGCGCCCGTTGCTCCTGTGCGTGGATAGTGCTGCGTGACGAGGGTCCGGAAGCCGCGGGCGCTCACCCGGAAGTGGATGTGCGGAGGCCGCGATTCGTACGCGACGGGCTTGTTGCTCTCGAAGCGGTAGCCGCCGCGACGGCCCGCGATCACCGTCGCTCGATGCGCGTCGTCGTAGCTGCCGCGGGGGTTCACGAGCCAGAGCTCGATCCGGGCACGCGGGATCGCCCGGCAGGTGCGCGCAGCGACGACGCGCCCTCGGAGAACGTATCCGGTGCCGACCTTCGTCCGAACCGGGGCTCCGGGCTCGTAGAAGGGCCCGAGCGCGTCAGGAGGAGTCGGCCTGCACACGGCCGCGGCCGGCGTGCCCGACGCGAGCCCGCCGAAGACTACGAAGGCAAGCAGTCCGAGGGCGAGCCGGCCCATGCCGCCAGGGTACAGGCGGTACGATCTCGGTCCCATGGGCGATTTCGGGCTCTACCTGCTCTTCCTCGTTCCGCCGCTCGTTCTCGGGCTGGTGGTCCAGTCCTGGCTCAAACGGACGTTTGCCAAGTACTCCAACGTCCAGCTCTCGAGCGGGCTGCCGGGGGCCCAGGTCGCGCGGCAGATCCTCGACCAACATGGGCTGCAGGAGGTTCCTGTCGAGATCTCGCCGGGAGGGACGCTGTCCGACCACTACGACCCCCGCAAGAAGGCCCTCTTCCTGTCGGGGCCCGTCTACGAGCCGGCAAGCGTGGCGGCTGCGGCGGTGGCCGCCCACGAG
>DASSXA010000026.1:0-2118 GCA_035704315.1 Gaiellaceae bacterium | reverse complement strand
CAGCGGCTCCGCGCGCTGCCCGGTCTGGGTGCGAAGACGGAGGAGCGGATCCTGAAGGCGCTCGACGAAAAGCCGCAGGAGAAGCGAACGCTGCTCGCCGTAGCGCTGCCCGCGGTCAAGGCCGTCGTCGCAGTGCTCAAGGAACACGAGACAGCGCGGGAGGTCTCGGAGGCAGGGTCGGTACGCCGACGTACGGAGACGGTTCGCGACCTCGACATCATCGCCACGGCCAAGGACCCGGCGGCACTTACGGACTACTTCACGAAGCTGACCTGGGTCGCGGAAGTCGAGGCGAAAGGGAAGACGAAGGCCGCCGTCGTCTCACACGACGGCCTGCGCTTCGATCTCCGCGTCGTTCCGCCCGACTCCTACGGCAACCTGCTCCAGCACTTCACCGGCTCGAAACGCCACAACGTCGCTCTGCGGGAGGACGCCGTCCGCCGCGGCTTCTCGGTCTCCGAGTACGGGGTCAAGGACACCGAGTCCGGCGAGGTCTTCACCGCGGCCACCGAGGAGGAGCTCTACGAACGGCTTGGTTACCAGTGGATCCCGCCTGAGCTGCGCGAGGGGCGCGGCGAGCTCGTGGCTGCCCGCGCCGGCGAGCTGCCGGAGCTCGTCGAGGTCTCGGACCTCCGCGGCGACCTGCACATGCACTCGACGTGGTCGAACGACGGCCACAACACGATCGAGGAGATGGCACTCGCTGCGCGAGACCGGGGGTACGAGTACGTCGCGCTGACCGACCATTCGCACTACCTGCGCGAAGGCAAGTTCCACGCGCAAGTCAAGGAGATCGAGAAGGTGAACGAGCGCCTGGCGCCGTTCCGGATCCTGCGCGGGATCGAGGTGAGCATCCGGACGGACGGAAGCCTGGACTTTCCCGACGAGGAGCTCGCCGAGTGCGACTGGGTCATGGCTTCGCTTCACTCCGCATTCGACCGCAGCCCGACCGAGCGACTCCTGGCGGCGCTGGAGCACCCTCACGTCGACTGCATCGGACACCCGACCGCGCGCAAGCTGAACCGCCGCCAGGGGGCAGATATTGCGATCGACAAGGTGATCGAGAAGGCGCTCGAGACAGGGACGCTGCTCGAGATCAATTCCCAGCCGGACAGGCTCGACCTGCGCGACTCCCATGCGCGACTGGCGGGTGAGGCCGGCCTCGACCTCGTCATCTCGACCGACTCACACGAGGTGCCCGCGCTGGCCTACATGGAGCTCGGCGTGGCTCAGGCGCGCCGGGCTTGGCTGACGAAGGATCAGATCCTCAACACGAGCACGTGGAAGCAGATCGAAAGACGCCGGAAGCGAGGATGAGGTACCGCGCCGTCGTCTTCGATCTCTGGCAAACGCTCGTCCGCTGGCCTGCCGAGTCGGCGCAGGAGCTGAACGAGCGACTCGCGGAGACCTGGGGCGCCGACTCGGAGACGTTTCACGAGGTCTGGCTACGGCGCCGGATGGAGCGGGAGCTCGGACCGATCGAGCCGCACCTGCGCTCGATCGCCGAGGAGCTTGGGCTGACCCGCGACGTGGACGCCGTGATCACGATGCGCCGGGATTGGACCTTCGAATCGCTCGTGCCCCGCGAGGACGCAGTTCTGACGCTCGAGGAGCTCCGGCGCCGTGGCCACCTGCTCGGGATGATCAGCGCTTGCTCGCAGGACGTTCCGGAGGTGTGGTCGCGGACGCCGTTCGGGCCGCTGTTCGACTCAGCCGTCTTCTCGTGCTCCGTTGGCTTCAGCAAACCCGATCCGCGGATCTACGCCCTCGTGTGTGACGAGCTCGGCGTCGCAGCGGCCGACTGTTTGTTCGTCGGTGACGGTGCCAACGACGAGCTCGCAGGGGCGCAACGCGTCGGGATGACGGCACTGCAGCTGCGCGCACCGGGCGAGCAGCTCACCGCCGACGGCGAGTGCTGGACCGGCGACTACGTCGAGCGTCTGTCAGACGTGCTCGAGGTTGCGCGGTGAGTGGCGCGGCTCGTCGAAGCTGAAGAAGGAGAGGAAATGCTCTGCGTCGACCCGGTCACCCGTCACCTTGAGCGCCTTCGTCTTGAGCGCCTCGCGCGTCGAGATCTCGCCCGAGGCGATGCAGAAGAGGGTGGCGGGGTCGGTCTCG
>DASSXA010000305.1:0-2118 GCA_035704315.1 Gaiellaceae bacterium | reverse complement strand
GCCCTCGATCGCAGCGTCGGTCAGCACCTTGGTCGTCTCCTGGAAGGACGCGGCGGAGAGGAACGACTCGGTGGCGAGGGAGGCCTTCGTGATCCCGAGGATCAGCGGCTCCCACGTCGCCTGCTCGCCCTTCTCCTTCTTCACGCGGGTGTTCTCCTTCTCGAGCACGACCTTGTCCACGAGCTGGCCGGGCAGAAGATCGGTGTCGCCCGGAGTCTCGATGCGCACCTTCTTCAGCATCTGGCGGACGATCAGCTCGATGTGCTTGTCGTGGATCTCGACGCCCTGCGACTTGTACACGCGCTGCACCTCCGAGACGAGGTACAGCTCGGTCGCTGTCGAGCCCTTGAGCCGGAGCAGATCCGCCGGCGTCCGCGAGCCCTCGTGGAGAGCGTCGCCCGGCTCGACCTCCTGGCCGTTTTCGACCAGTAGGCGCGTCCGGCGCGGGAGCTGATAGCTGACCGGCTCCTCGCCGTCCGGCGTATGGATGAGCACCTTCGGCCCACGCTCGGTCTGCTCGATCTCGACCTTGCCGCCGGCCTCGGCGAGCTTGGCCGCACCCTTCGGGCTTCGTGCCTCGAAGATCTCGACGACACGCGGAAGACCGTGCGTGATGTCGGCGCCGGCCACACCACCTGTGTGGAAGGTCCGCATCGTCAACTGGGTGCCGGGCTCGCCGATCGACTGCGCGGCGATGATCCCGACGGCGTCGCCGATCTCGGCCATGCCGCCCGTCGCGAGAAAGATCCCGTAGCACGCTCGGCACACGCCGAACTCGCTGCGGCACTTCAGCACCGAGCGAACGCCGATCTTGGCGTCCTGCGCGCCGTCCTCGAGGCCCTCAGCGATCTCCTCGAGCAGCGGCATCGTCACGAGCGCGCCCCTCTCGGCGAGCACAGTCTTGCCGGGCTTGCCGCTCGCGAGCGGCCGATGCAGATCCTCGGCGACGATCCGGCCGAGGAGGCCCTTGTTCAGTCCGCCCTCGCTGTAGAGCGGGAGCTTGATGAAGTCCTTCGTCTTGCAGTCGTCCTCGCGGATGATCACGTCCTGGGCGACGTCGACTAGACGGCGCGTCAGGTAGCCCGAGTCCGCGGTACGGAGGGCCGTATCCGCCAATCCCTTGCGGGCACCGTGCGTCGAGATGAAGTACTCGAGCACCGACAGGCCCTCCATGAAGTTGGCCTGGATGGGGCGCTCGATGATCTCGCCCTTCGGATTGGCCATCAGGCCGCGCATTCCGGCGAGCTGGCGGATCTGCTTGAACGAACCGCGCGCTCCCGAGTTGGCCATCATGTAGATCGGATTCAGCTTGTGGAGGTTGGCCTCCATGGCGTCGGCCACGGCGTCGGTCGCCTCCGTCCAGATCTGGACGATCGACTCGCGCCGCTCCTCCTCCGTGATCAGGCCGCGCTCGTACTGCTGCTCGACCTGGGCCACCCGCTCCTCGTACATCGCGAGGATCTCCTGCTTGTCCGGCGGGATGACGATGTCGTTCTTCGAGATCGTGATCCCGGCGTCCGTTGCGTAGCGGAAGCCGAGCGCCTTGATCTTGTCGAGAACATTCCCGATCATGTGCGCCCCGAAGAGCTCGGCGAGCTCGGTGATGAAGTCGTCCATCTCCTTCTTCGAGAGCGTGCGGTTGACGTAGGGGAACTCGACATCGACGTCGTCCTCGCCCGCCGCCTCGGCGATCGTGCGCTCGACCTCGACGTTGAAGATCACGCGCCCGGGCGTCGTCAGGATGAGGTCGCCGTTCCACCGGTACTCGATCGGCTGCTGGAGCCCAACCTGCTCCGACTCGACGGCCAGCTCCACCTCTTCCTCGCTCGTGAAGCGCTTGGGCCGCGGCTTCAGCTTCTCGGCCCGGACCTGTGTGAGGTCGTCCTCGGCGTACGTGAGGTAGTAGCCGCCCAGGACCATGTCCTGCGTCGGCGTCGCGAGCGGGCGACCGCTCGACGGCGAGAGCACGTTGTTCGACGAGAGCATGAGGATGCGTGCCTCGGCCTGTGCCTCCGCGGACAGAGGGAGGTGCACGGCCATCTGGTCACCGTCGAAGTCGGCGTTGAACGCGTGACAGACAAGCGGATGGACCTGGATCGCCTTGCCCTCGACGAGGAT
>DASSXA010000294.1:0-8963 GCA_035704315.1 Gaiellaceae bacterium | reverse complement strand
ATGAAGAACGCCGGCCACATCGCTGCCAAGAACGTGCTCGTCCTCGGGATTGCCTCGCTCGTCTACTACCTCGTCGGCTACGGGATGGCATTCGGCGACGGCGGTAACGGGCTCGTCGGCGGCTCCGGCTTTGCGCCGTCGTCCGAGACGTTGCTCGCGGTCGGGCAGGAGCCGTTCAGCTGGTTCGGCTCGATCCCGGCCGGCGCCGGCTACCTGTTCCAGGTCGTCTTCGCCGCCGTTTCCCTCGCCATCGTCTGGGGTGCAATGGCCGAGCGCACCAAGCTCTGGGTCTACTTCGCCTTCGGCGTCGTCTTCACGCTCGTCTACTCCGTCGTGTCCCATTGGATCTGGCACCCGGACGGCTGGCTCTTCGCGCTCGGGATGCAGGACTTCGCGGGGTCGACAGTCGTCCACTACCAGGGCGCGCTCGCGGCGCTCGCCGGCGCCATCCTGCTCGGACCGCGGATCGGCAAGTTCGACCAGGACGGCAAGCCGAACGCGATTCCGGGCCACAACATGGCGTTCGTCACACTCGGCGTGCTGATTCTGTGGTTCGGCTGGTTCGGCTTCAATCCAGGCTCGACGCTCGGGGTTGTCACCGGCGACCGCGTCGGCTACTTCGCCTACGTCGCGCTCACGACCAACGTGGCAGCAGCGGCGGGGGCGATCGGAGCCGTGACCGTCGCCTGGCTCGTCCTCAAGAAACCGGACCTGTCGATGATGCTGAACGGCGTCATCGCCGCCCTCGTGGCTGTCACGGCGGCTGCGGGCTTCGTGGCGCCCTGGGCCGCAATCGTGATCGGCCTCGTTGCGGGCGGCGTCGCCGTGCTCGGCGTTCTCCTCGTCGAGCGGATCCGGATCGACGATCCGATCGGCGCAGTCGCCGTACACGGGATGGCGGGCGTCTGGGGGACGCTGGCGACGGGGATCTTCGCAGTGCCTGCGCTGGCAGAGAACCTTGCGACTGGACAGGGAGGTCTCTGGTACACGGGCAGCTTCCACCAGCTCGGAACGCAGGCCCTCGGGCTCGTTGCCGTCGGCGCCTTCACGTTCACGGCGTCCTTCAGTTCCCTCTGGATCATGAAGCGGACGTTCGGGATCCGCGTCGAGCCAGGGGTCGAGACCGCCGGGCTGGACGTGTCCGAGCACGGCATGTGGGGCTACCCCGAGTTCTACATCCCGGTTCCGGGCGGTTACGGGACGGAATCCCACGGCCACCTGCTGGGAAACGGGCATCAGCACACGCCTGTGCTTCCGTCAGCTGGGACTGAAGCGGCCTAGAGATCGGAGCCCGTTCCACAGGGTTACGCGGCTGCGAACGGGTGCAGCGTCGATGACGGGGGCTAGGCTCTGTGCGCGATGGAAGACCCAGCCCGCCACGAGCTGGAACCGCCCAGCTTCGAACAAAGCGTGGAAGACGCGCTCGACTCGCTTCCGCCGGACCTGCGCGACTTCATGTCCAACGTGGCGATCGTGGTCGAGGACGAGCCGCCGCGGGGCATGCCGCTCCTCGGGCTCTACCAGGGCCTGCCGCTGACAAAGCGCGGCAGCTGGTACGCGGGAGTCGCCCCGGACAAGATCACGATCTACCGTGGCCCGATCGAGCGGCTCTACGGCACGGATCCCGACCGCCTTCGCCGGGAGATCCGCCGGGTGGTGCTCCACGAAGTGGCGCACCACTTCGGCATCAGCGACGAGCGTCTAGTCGAGCTCGATCGCTATTAGCGGTTAACTCTGGAAGCCGTACGCGCGCGGGCGTACCTCGAGGATGGGAACGCCCTCGACGAAGGTGGCGATGCGGTACTTGCGGCGCAGGATGCGCGCCGTCATCCCTGAGGAATCGATCGTGTCTGGGCCCTGGACGAGGACGACCAGGGCCGGTTTCCGTGCGGCCAGCAGCTGCCGGGCCGAGGCGAGGGCGCTGTCGATCGACTCGACGTTGCGGTACCACATGTACGGGAGCGCCGGGCGCCGGTCGGCGAGATAGTAGACCTCGGCCCCGGCCCAGAGGACGAAGATCCGATCGTTGGGGGCCGTGTGCATTCGGACGTAGTCGGCGACGGCGGCCGAGTGGACGAGACGACCGTCCTTCGGCCAGATTGCGCGCGCCTGCGCCGGCCCGCCGGCGAACCAGAGCGGCACGGTCACGATCAGCGTCGCAAGCGCCGCGGCCCCGCAGGCGGCAGTCGCGAGCGGCCGGCGCTCGACCATCAGGTCTCTGAGCCCGACGGCGGCGAGGATCGAGAGCGGCGCTGCGAGCTGGATGTAGTAGTGCGAGTGGAAGTTGCCTCCACCAAGTACGCCCAACACTGCGGCGCCTAGCCACAGGCGGGCGAGGAGCGGCGAGGAGCGCCAGCCGATCGCCGCGAGCAGCGCGAGAACGCCTAGCCCTCTCGTCGCCGCCTGCAGCGATCCGATCAGTTGGTCGAGGCGGTGAAGCGGCGAGCCGGTGAAGAGGGAATCGCCTTCTGCGCGGTACGCGACGACGGCGTTCCACCAGTCCTGCGCGTGTGGGGCGGTCCACGCCGCGAATGCCACCGGGACGAGCGCCGCGAGGACGAGAATCAAGGCCCCGTAGGCCCGCTTGCGCTCCGTGATGAGCAGGAACGCCACCGCTGCGAGCCCCGCATCGAACGCCGACTGCTTGATCATGACCGCGCAACCCGTGAACAGGCCGGCCACGGCCAGCCACACCAGGTGGCGGCTACGGAGGTACGCGGTGAAGGCGAGCAGCGAAAGTACCGCTGGGAACGCCGCGAGGAGCTCGCCGGACAACGTGAACGACTCGATGAACGGGGACGCGGCAAACGTTGCAAGTAGCAGGCCGGCGGCGATGCCTTCTATCGTTCCGCAGATCCGAACGGCCACGACTACCGTGGCGATGACGATGAGCATCGAGACCGCCGCCGCAACGATCCGAAGCGACTCTGTCGAGCCGCCCCCGACCTCCAGGAGGGCCCGATAGACGAGCAGCAAACCCTGCGGGCGGTCGACCCAGGCGCCGCGATAGAGGGCGGCACCGTTGTCCCAGAGTCGCGCGATCTGGGCGTAGCCACCCTCGTCCGCCGTGAGCGGCGCGCCCCAGAAGGCGACTCGGGCCCCGAGCGCGAGGAGCGCCGCGACGAGCGCAGCAAGCGTTGGGGCCCACCACGCGCTGATCTCGATGCGCGGAAGATCGCGCTGGCGGCCGGACTTCCGCTCGCCGTCCTCGCTATTGCGGTCGGCGTTTTCGACCTGACCGTGTCGCCGGATCGTTATGCGGTGCTCCTCTTTGTCTCTGCGATCGCCATTGGTCGTGGTCGCCGCTACCTGTTGGACTTCGTGCCGTATGTCACGCTCATCGTCGTCTACGCCGAGCTGCGCGGGCTGGCCCACGTTCTTAGACCGGAGCCGTATTTCACGCCACATCTCGACCTCGAGCGGTGGGTCTTCGGCGGCAGCGTCCCGTCGAGTGTCCTACAAGGCTGGTGGTGGGCGGGATATGAGCGCTGGTACGACTCGGTGCTTCTGGGGGTCTCACGAATTCACCAATTCGTTCCGCTGACCCTAGCGTTCGTGCTCTGGATGCGTCGCCGGGCACTGTACTTCCGCTTCGCGACGACAATGGTCACCCTCTCCTTCGCCGCCGCGCTGACGTTCGTTCTCTACCCCGCGGCACCGCCATGGCATGCATCGGAGGCAGGCCTCATCTCGGCGGTCAAGATCGGCGGACACCCTTCGACGACCACGACCGTGTGGGCCCCTTATGACCTCGTGCGCGGGAATCCCGACGCCGCGATTCCCTCGCTGCATGCCGGTTATGCCTTTCTCGTCTTTCTGATGGTCTCGAGCCTTTTCTGGCGGACGCGCTGGCGCGTCCCCGTTGTTTGCGTGGCGGCGATCTACCCAGTTCTGCAGTCGTTTGCGGCCGTTTACACCGGGAATCACTACGTCGTCGACCTCCTGATCGGCTATGGCTACGCAGCCGCGGTCTTCTTCACCGTGAGGTATGTCTGGCACCGGCTGCGTCTGCCGCCGGCCGACAACTGGACGGAGCCCTAGCCGCCATCCCCTCACCGCGCTACCAGTTCGTCGACTGCCGTTGGGAGCTCGGCATTCCAAGCAAGGGGAGGGAGCTCTACCTCGAAGGGCACATCCCTGGCGCGTCGTTTCTCGACGTCGACGAGGATCTCGCGGACCAATCCGTCGAAGGTGAGGGCCGGCATCCGCTTCCCAGCGCCGAGCGGTTCGCGGAACGTGCCGGCCGTGCCGGGATCGGGGACGCCGTCTTCGTCGTCGCGTACGGGAGCATGGGCGGAGCAGAGCGTCTCTGGTGGCTCCTGCGCCACTTCGGACACGACGACTGCGCGGTTCTCCTGGGCGGCATCGACGCCTGGCTTGGTCCGCTGTCGGCAGGCGAGGAAGAGGTGGAGGCAGCTGTCTTCACACCACAGGAGCGAGCGGCGGACACGATCGCAGTGGAGGAGATTGTTCGTCGTCTTGGAGATCCGGGGCTGGTGCTCGTCGATGCGCGGCTCGCACCGCGCTGGCGTGGAGAGGAAAACCCCATCGACACCGTCCCGGGCCGGATCCCCGGTGCGCTCAACGCGCCGTGGAACGAGGAGCTGCCCGAGCTCCCCGAGGGCGAGGTCATCGCCTACTGCGGCTCAGGGATCACGTCGGCGGTGACCATCCATCGCCTGGCGCTCGCCGGCCGCGACGCGCGCCTCTACCCCGGCTCGTGGAGCCAGTGGGAGACGCTCGACCTTCCGATCGAGCGCGGCTGAGGTGCCGACTCGGCTGCGCCGACCAGAAGAGGCCGTGCCGGCTTCGCCGGTGCGGGCGGCTAAGCGGCCGTAGCTTCGCCCAGCTCCGGGAGGTACGGTCGCCAGCCGACGGGGATCTTCGGCGTGGCCAGGCGGATGTAGAGCACGGGCTGCGGCACCCTGGGCTTCGTCCGCAGCACCATCTCGATCTCGTGCAGGAGGCGGTTGCCCTTCTTGAGGTTGCACGGCGCGCAGGAGGTGACCACGTTCTCCCAGACAGAATCGCCGCCGCGGCTGCGAGGCACGATGTGGTCGAGCG
Source organism: Gaiellaceae bacterium (assembly GCA_035704315.1). Lineage (GTDB taxonomy): Bacteria > Actinomycetota > Thermoleophilia > Gaiellales > Gaiellaceae > JACDAN01. Next base: position 3,899 of record DASSXA010000294.1, on the reverse strand, counting down.
TCAGCCGGCCGCCAGAAGAGCCGCAGTAGGCGCAACGCCAGCCGTCGCGGGCGAAGAGGGCGCGTCTCGAGATCTTCCGCTGGACCGTTCGCGGGACGGACACGTACGTGACGAGGCGGATGACATGAGGCCACGGATAGGTGTCCGAGGCGGAGTGCAGCGGCTGCTCCAGCGCCTCGATCACCTCGGCCTTGCCTTTGAAGACGAGGACGTGCGCACGCCGGACCGAGCACACGTTGAGCGGCTCGTAACTGGCGTTCAGCACCAGAACCTGGGTCATGACCAGGCAAAACGATAGCTACCAGATCTTCCGTCCAGAGGTCACTAGGATCACGATCCGTGAGCGTCTCGGCGTCAACGGCGGCCTGGATAGCGCTCGGCGCATGCCTCGCGGCCGCACTCGCGCTCGGCGCCGTCTTCTATCTGTGGACGAAGCTGCGCAAGCTGCGCGAGGCGCAGCGGGTCGTCCTCGGCGGCGGTCAGGGCGACCTCGTCGACTTCGCCGTCTCGCTCCAGGCGAGGATCGACGACCTCCATCGCGCGGTTGACGAGGTCGCGGCCGGGCTCGCGAGAGTCGACCGCCGGGTGGACGGATGCGTCTCGAAGACCTCGATCGTCCGCTACGACGCCTACGAGGGCGCTGGAGGCCACCAGTCGGCCTCGCTGGCGTTCCTCGACGCCGCACGCTCGGGAGTCGTGTTCAGCGCGATCCAGGGCCGCGACTACGCAAGGATCTATGTGAAGGAGCTAGACCACGGCCGAGCCCCAGTAGCCCTCTCGCCGGAGGAGCAAGAAGCGGTCGAACGAGCCATGTCCTCCTCCGCCTAAAACGCGCCGCGAAACCGGCTTTGCCGGTTTCGCACCCGAACGCCCTGGGTGGCGTCAGTTGGTCGTCGAAAGTCGAAGACTTTCGACGAATCTATCCTCCGGGGTAGCTGAAGATCACCGGGTACTCGGCGGTGTTGTTCGTGAGATTCGTCTCGCCGGGGACCTTGTCGATGTCCACCTGAAGGGTCGTTCGCCGGACGAATGGCACGTTGGTGATGTTCCGGAACGTGGCGGTGTACTCCTTGCCCGGCTCGGTGAGGTCGACCGTCTGGCGGCGGACGATGGGCTCTGGGCTCTTCTGAATCGTCAACGTCACCCGGATACCGGTCTCGGTCGAATCGCCGGAGTTCTCGAAGGTGACCTGGAAGCCGAGGTCCGTCGTTGCCACGATCTCGTTGAGCTGATCCTTCGACAGCTCGGCTCCGCCGAGGACCTTGACCGAGACCAGGTTGTGGCCGTGCGCGCCGGGTGAGGTCGTCGTTCCGCCCGTGCCGCCGCTGACCCGTTGCCAGATCGTCTGCATCGCCGTCGAAGTGGCGAGGTCGGGGTTCTGGACGAAGTTCGAATCCGGCACCTGGACTCCCTGAATGTCCTGATCCCGCAACTCCTGCATAGCGGGCTCCCTGAACTGGTCGTCCCAGACGACATCGCTGGCGACGAGCCGGCGCGCCTGCGCAGCGAGGAGTTGCCCGGCCTGGGCCGCGTTCTTCGTTTGCCCGGAGAAACCGTCGCGGAGGCCCTGGAGGCCGCTGGTGCGAAACTGCAGCGCCTCGATCATGTGCTCGTGCTCGTTCCTGAGCGGGCCGGGCTCGGAGATGTTCTCTGCCGAGTCGACGAGTTGCTGTTGCTGCTGGGCGAGCCCGTCCAGTGTCTGAACGAGCTCGGTCTTCTTGATATCCGGCTTCGTGATCGCGGTGTTGAGCGACGCGCCGACTCGCTCTGACTGGTTCGCAATCTGGTCGACGTCGCCCATGTAGTCGCTGTACGTGTCCTTCTTGGCCTCGCCTCGGCAGCTGGAGATCCAGAACACGAGCAGGACGACGACAAGGATCGCAAGGCTGATCAGCCCGATGAGTCGCAGCAGCGGGGTGAGGCCGGAGGGCGGCCCGGGCGGACGCTGAGGCCGCCGAGTGCGACGTGGACGGTCCGGCCGCTGCGCCTCCGTCGTCGCGGGCTCTTCGAAGAAGTCGAACTCGATCTCGGAATCGCGTTCAGTCATGCGCCCCGCCGGGCCACTGTAACCGCTCGATCGGCTTACAGAGCTCACCCAATACCGGTGCGAGCTCTCGCAAAGGACTTCACCCTGCAGTGCCTAACCCAAAGCCCACATGTCGACAGCGGTCGCGACCCTCTCGGCCAGTGAGCTCGTTCTCGGCCGTTACCGGCCCCTGCGGCCGCTCGGGAGCGGCGGCTCGGGCTCGGTGTGGCTCGCGCGCGACGAGACGAACGGTCTCGACGTCGCGCTGAAGATCGTCACGCGCGAAGGCAAGGCGGGCACGCGCGCGGAACGGGAGGCCGAGGCGGCAGCGCGGCTGCGTCACCCCCGCTGCTTGCGCGCCTATGCGTTCGACGGGGACGAGCGGAACGTCTACATCGCCTATGAGTACGTCCCCGGGCAGACGCTGCGCGACCGGATCCGCGGCGACGAGCTCACCGACGCGGGCGCGGTGGAGGTCGGCGTGCAGGTACTAGAGGGACTGAGCCACGCCCACGCGAACGGGATCGTCCATCGAGACGTGAAGCCGACGAACGTCCTCGTGGCGGACGGGCCGGAGATCGAGGTTCGCCTGCTGGACTTCGGCCTCGCCCAGTTCGCTGGCGCCGAGACGCTGACCGGCGCGGGCGACGTGCCGGGCACACTTGCCTACATCTCTCCGGAGCGGCTTCAGGGCGAGGACTCCTCCTTTGCGGCCGATGTCTGGGCGGTCGGGGTCGTGCTCTGGGAAGCGCTGACCGGATATCACCCCTTCTGGTCGTCATCCCCCGTCGAGACTGCCCGACGGATCGACGCAGGTGCTCCTCCGCTCGAGTCGGCGCGCCCGGATCTTCCGCGTGCGCTCTGCGACGCTGTCAACCGTGCGCTCCAGATCGACCCCGCCCGGCGTCCGACAGCCCTTCAGCTCGCGCAGCGGCTTCGCGACGCCCTCGGCGCTCGCTCACGGCGCAAGCGCCCGAGAACGCTTCCGGCGCTGCCGGCTCCGCCGCTCCGCCGTGGCGCCGCCGCAGTCGCGGCCGGTGTCTTCGCCGCAGGAGCCGGCGTGTTGCTGCCCTTCTACCCGGTCGGCTGGGTCTGGGGAATCGGTGCGCTCGCCGCGGCACTCACCGCGCTTCGTCCCCGGCTCGGCCTCGCCTTCGCGCTCGCGACCGCGGTTCTGCCGCTCGGAAACGTCTCGCTCGCACTTGCCCTCGTGTACTCGGCCGCAGCGCTGGCGTGGCTCGTCGCCACCTGGCGCAGGCCGGAGGAAGCCCTCTACCCCGTGGCCGGCCCTCTCCTGGCGCCGTTGGGCGCAACTGCGCTCCTCCCACTTGCCGTTCTCCACGTCCGGAACGCGATCTGGCGCGGAATTCACGTCGGCCTGGGAGTGCTTCTCGCAGCCGTGGTCGCGGGCCTCACCGGGACGACCTTGCCGCTTAGCGGCCGTGAGCCTCCGTCGCTCGGCGTCGCCGGCAGCGAGGATCCAGGCGCCGTCGTCACCGCATTCTTCCGCGCTCTCGTCGAACGCCCGGAGGTCCCGATCACCGCTCTCACGCTCGGTCTCTTCGCCGCGCTGCTGCCCCTTCTGAGCGCTCGAGGACTGTGGGCGATTGCCGCCCTGGGCGCGGCGGCGCTCGCCGCTCTGCTCCTCCCTGTGGCTTCCGTCGAGGCCCTCCCCGTCGTTGCAGGAATCTGGCTCTGCTGTGCGATCCTGGCCGTTAGAGAGCTACGTCCCGCTCGCTAAAGTGGCGCCGGGTCGTTTGTGCTTCGAAGTATCGAGCAGAAGATCGAATCCCTCTTCGAGGGCGCCTTCGGCCGCGCCTTCCGTCGCAACGTGCAGCCTGTCGAGGTTGCACGCAAGCTCGCGAAGGAAATG
>DASSXA010000007.1:0-14678 GCA_035704315.1 Gaiellaceae bacterium | reverse complement strand
CGACCGGCGGCGGCAGCTCCGGTGCCGGCTCTGCGGCCGCGATCGACGTCGCGGCCTCGAGCGCGGCCTCCGCGCCTGCGCCGTCCTCCGGGACACCCTCGTCCAGATGCTTCTTCCGCGCCCACTCCGGCTCGCGCTCCTTCCACATCGTGAGCAGCGGAGCGGCGATGAAGATCGAGGAGTAGGCGCCCGATCCGATACCGATGAGCAGCGCAAACGCGAAGTCCTTCAGTGTGTCGCCGCCGAAGATGAGCAGCGAGGCGACCGGGAGCAGCGTGATGAACGTCGTCGCCAGCGACCGGCGGATCGTCTCCCACAGCGAGACGTTGGCGATCGTCGCGAAGGAGGAGCGGCGCATCAGCGGGACGTTCTCCCGGATCCGGTCGAAGATGATGATCGTGTCGTAGATCGAGTAACCGAGGACGGTTAACACCGCGGCAACGGTCGCCGTCGTCACCTCCCGCCCGGTCAACGAGTAGATGCCGACCGTGATGATCACGTCGTGGAGGAGCGCCGCGATGATCGGAAGCGCGTACTTGTAATCGAACCTGAACGTCGTGTAGAGGACGATCAGGAGCAAAGAGGCGATGATCGCGATGATCGCGCCCTGCGCGATCTGCTTTCCGAAGCTCGAAGAGACGTTGTCGACGCCGCGGATCGTCGCCTCGAAGCGGTCCGTCAATTCGCTCGAGAGCTGGGCCTGCTCGGTGCGGGAGAGCTCTTCCGTCCGGATCTGGAAGCGCGTGTACTTCCCGTCCGTCGCCTGGCCGCGCCCCTGGATGACGGCGTTCGCCTGTCCGAGCTGTCCGGCCGCGGAACGGACGTCGTCGAGCCCTTGCGGCTGCGCGGTCTGGAAGTTGATCTGCGTCCCGCCCTTGAAGTCGATCCCGAGGTTCAGCCCCTTGGCGGCGAGCGAGCCGGCTGCGAGGGCGACTACAACGCCCGAAATAGCAAGCCAGATGTAGCGCTTGCCCATGAAGTCGATCTGGAGCCACTTCCCGTGCTGCTGCCCCGCAGCGCCCATGAACCGCGGGTTGTCGAACCAGCTGAAGCCTCCGAGCAGGCCGAGCATCGCGCGCGTCGCGCCGACCGCGGTGATCATCGAGATCGCGGTACCGATCAGCAGCATGAGGGCGAAGCCCTTCACGCTCGCTGTCGCCACCGCGAACAGCACGAGCGCTGTGATCGCCGTGACGACGTTCGCGTCGACGATCGTGTGGAAGCCCTTGCTGTACCCCGCGGAGATTCCGGCCCGCACCGACTTCCCGGCGCGGACCTCTTCTTTGATGCGTTCGAAGATGACCACGTTCGCGTCCGCGGCGACTCCAATCGTGAGGATCAGTCCCGCAAAGCCCGGCAGCGTCATCGTGACGTTGAGGAGCATCACCGCTGCGTAGAGGAAGACCGCATAGATCGCGAGGCCGGCGACCGCGACGAGGCCGAGGAACCGGTAGAAGACGAGCAGGAAGAGCGCGACGACGAGGAGGCCGGCGATCGCGGCGCGCTTCGCCTCGTTCAGCGAGTCCTTACCGAGCGTGGCGGAAACGTCAGTGCGGTCGATCTGCTCGAACTCGACGGGCAGGGCACCGGTCTGGAGAACGAGCGCGAGATCCTTGGCCTCGCCGACGTCGCCGATTCCGGTGATCTGCGCGCTTCCGCCTGCAATTCCGTCCGGGTTTTGCTTCCAGTCGATCGTCGGGGCGGACTTGATCTCGCGGTCGAGCACGATCGCGAAGCTCTGGAGCGCCGCCGCGTCGTTGCCGGTCTGGTTCGCCGCGGTCTGCCCCCGCGCTGCCAGGTCACGCGTGATCTCGTGGAACTTCTCCCCACCCTTATCAGTGAACTGCATGAGGACGATCGGGCCCTCGGTCTGCGAGAAATCCTGGCGCGTGCCGTCGAGCTTGAGGTCGGCGCCGGTCATCTCCGGGATCGGGTGTTCCTTGTTGTCCGGGTCGAACTTGAAGAGGTAGTAGTAGTTCCTGGTCGGCGGCGCCTCGTTCACGCCCGGGCAGTACCGCTCCCCGATGCCGCAGTTGAGGACGATCCGGTGGTGAGGCACCCCGAAGAACTTGAAGCGCTTCGGGAAGGGCTTGGCCGCGTTTCCGGGTAGGGCCTTCCAGGCCTGGACGAGCCGCTGCTTCGTGTCCTGAGGCTGGCGGCCGAGGAGCACCTGCTTGCCCTTCGGCGCCGTCGGGTCCACAAGGTAGTACTCCTCTGGCGAGCCCTGTTTCGCCTGGCCCTGGATCGACTTCAGCAGCTGGTAGAGATCGTCCGAGGGCTGCAACATGGTCACGAAGCCCTGCGTCGAGGCGGTCGGCTCGGCGGCGTCCGCTTGGGTGTCGAAGAGCCAGAGCTGCGCGGTCTTACCGATGATCCCCGTCACCGCATTCGGGTCCTTCACGCCGGGCAGCTGGATGACGATCTGGTCGCTGCCCTGCTTGCGGATCTCCGGCTCGGAAACGCCGAGCTTGTCCACACGATTGCGCATGATCTCGACCGACCGGTCCATGTCGGCTGTCGTGATCTTGTGCCCCTTCGGCGGCACAGCGCGCAGAACGACTTCGAGCCCTCCTTGAAGATCGAGGCCGAGCCTGATCTTCTTGTGCACCGGTGACTGAGGAATCGCCATCGCGACGACGGCGAGCAGCGCCGCGACGATGCAGCCGGTGAGGATGAGATGAGAACGACGGTCGGCCACGCTCTGCAGGGCTAGGTTAGCCCGGGTTTTCCGCCTCGGCGGACAATTGCTCGTCCTCTTGCTCGTCTTGTCGGATCACGCCTGTGATCGCTTCTTTGGCGACCCGGACCTGCGTCCCGGGCGCGATCTCCAGCATGATGTGGTCGTCGGCGACGGAGCGGACTCGACCGAAGATGCCGCCGGCAGTCACGACTTCGTCGTCGACGGCGAGTTCCTGAAGCAACGCGCGGTGAGTCGCCTGGCGCTGCCGCTGCGGTCGAATGAGGACGAACCACAGCACCGCGACCAACGCGACGAGGAAAATTAGAGGTCCCGCGCTCATACCAAGCCTTCGGCTCCTGTCCTACTGCTGGGGGGTTCCAAGCGCTCGAGGGCTTGGCGTTTGAAGGATGCCAGTTCTCCGGCCTCTATCGCTCTTCTTGCATCGGATGTGACGCCGAAAACGAAGTAAAGGTTGTGCAAAGTTAGGAGCCGGAGGCCGAGGAGCTCCTGCTGATTGACCAGGTGGCGGATATAGGCCCGCGAGAAACGGGTGCACGCCGGGCATTCGCAGTCTTCCTCCAGCGGGTTCGGATCGTCTGCGAAGCGGGCGTTTCGAAGGTTGAGCCGGCCCGCCCAGGTCAGCGCCGAGCCCGTCCGCGCCGTCCGTGTCGGGAGTACGCAGTCGAACATGTCGATCCCGCGCTCGACCACCTCGATGATTCCCTGCGCGTCGCCGATGCCCATGAAGTACCGGGGGCGGTCACCGGGGAGGAGCGGCGCCGCCCAGGCAGTTGCGTCGAGCGTGAGCTCGCGCGGCTCACCGACCGAGAGGCCGCCCAGTGCGTAGCCGTCGAAGTCCAGCTCGGTGACCTCCTCGATCGAGCGTCGGCGGAGGTCGGGATCGGAGGCGCCCTGCGTGATCCCGAAGAGGAGCTGGTCCGGCGCGCGGGCGGCTTCACGCTGCCGCCTGGCCCAGCTCGTCGTGAGGCGCACTGCCTCCTCCAGCTCCGCGCGCGGAACGCCCGCCGGCGGGCAGACGTCCAGGCACATGGCGACGTCTGAGCCGAGGTTGGCCTGGATCTGCGCGACCGACTCGGGCGTGAGCCGGACGGCCGAGCCGTCGTAGACCGATCGGAAACTGACGCCGTGATCGTCGACCGCGAGCAGGGTGTCTCGGAGGGAGAAGACCTGGAAGCCGCCCGAGTCGGTGAGGATCGGCCCGTCCCAACCCATGAAGCCGTGAAGGCCGCCGAGCTCCGCAATCAGCTCGTCGCCGGGCCGGAAATGCAGGTGGTAGGTGTTCCCCAGCAGGATGTGCGCACCGAGGTCGCCCAGCTCGTCCGGGTGAAGGGTCTTCACGGTGCCCTTCGTTCCGACCGGCATGAACGCGGGCGTCGGCACCTCGCCGTGCGCGGTAGTGAGGACGCCGGCCCGCGCTGCCCCGTCCGTCGCGGTGACCCGGAACGGTCTCACAGTACGAGCATGGCATCGCCGAACGAGTAGAAGCGATAGCGCTCGGCGATCGCGAGCTCGTACAGCCGCCGCGCCTCCTCCACGCCGGCGAAGGCCATCACGAGCGCCAGGAGCGTCGAGCGGGGCAGGTGGAAGTTCGTGAGGAGCGAGTCGACCCGCTTGAACTCGTAGCCGGGTGTGATGAACAGACCGGTCCGACCTTGTAACAAGTTGTTACTTGCCAGCGTCTCGAGGACCCGGACCGTTGTCGTCCCGACGGCGAGCACGCGCTCCGCGGCCTGGATTCGCTCCCACTCCTCAGCGGCGACCGAGTAACGCTCCGTGTGGATCTCGTGCTCCTCGAGCGTCTCCGTTTCAATCGGCCGGAACGTGTCGAGACCGACATGGAGGGTGATTCGCGCGACGTCGAGTCGACCGAGGAGCTCCGGGGTGAAATGCAGCCCTGCCGTCGGCGCGGCTGCGGAGCCCGCCTCGCGCGCGAACACGGTCTGGTACCGCTCTGGATCGGCGAGCGGCTCCGTGATGTAGGGCGGAAGCGGCGCCTCGCCGGCCGGCGCACCCTCGAGCCGCAGCCGCCAGCGTCCGCCGCCGAGCGGTTCCAGCAGCTCGACCGGACCGAGCCGCTGGCCCACTCTCAGCCTCCGCGACGGCCGCGCCAGCCCCTCCCAGATCCCGTCCGGTCCAAGAGGCTCGAGGAGGAGTACCTCCGCCTCCCCGCCGCCCGGTCGCTGAAGGCGCAGCCGTGCCGGGATCACCCGCGTCTCGTTGACGACGACGAGCTCGCCCCGGAGCTCCTCCGGCAGCTCGGAGAACCCCCTGTGGCGAACCTCGCCGTTTGCGCGGTCGTAGACCAGCAGCCGGGATTCGTCGCGCCGTTCCGGCGGCCGTTGCGCGATCAGCTCGGACGGAAGCTCGTAGTCGAGCTCGGCAGTGTCCATCCGGGGGCCACGGTACCCTCCGCGCATGGATTACAGCGCCGTCGAGCGCGCGAGGGAGCGGCTGGAGGCGGCCGCCAAGTCGAGAACGCAACCGGGAGACGTCGACGCCGCGCTCGAGCGCGCGAGGGCCCAGATCGAAGCGCTCGCGGAGCTCGCAGCGCAGCTCGAGGCCACACTGCCGGGCAAGATCGGCGACGCGGTCCAGGAAGGTCTCAAATCGGAAGCGCTCCCCGTCGCGCGGCAGCTGGCTGAGGTGCGCGGCCTCGCCAACCAGACGATCCGCCGCCTCGAACGGATGGAGGGCGACCACCTCGCCGAGCGCCACGCACGCGTCGACGATCTCGCGCTGCTCGTCGATCTGGTCACCTCCGGCTGGCAGAGCGTCGATGACCGCCTTGCGCGACTCGAGCGCAGCCTGACGGAGACGGGCGGCGCCAGTGTGCACCGCATCGAGGACGCGCAGGACCGTCGCACGTCGAACGGCTGATCCCCGTCAGACGCGCGGACTGAGCGGGAGGACGAGCTCGAACCGCGTCCCGTGTCCCGGCTCGGTCTGGAGCTCGATGCGGCCGCCGTGCGCCGATGCCAGTTCCCGCGCGATCGCCAGGCCGAGACCGGTACCGCTCCCGTCACGCGACCAGAACGGCCGGAAGATCCGGTCGACCTCGTCGGCCGAGATGCCGGGGCCGGAGTCCTGAACGGCGACCGAGACGAGCCCGTTCTGCTGGTCTAGCGCCAGCTCGACGCGACCCCCGTCGGGTGTCCAGCGGAATGCGTTGGAGAGCAGGTTGGAGATGATCTGCAGGACGCGGTCGCCGTCGGCCACGATGACCGGGCGAGCGCTGATCTCACTTTCGTAGTCGATCCCGCGGCGGCGGGCCTCCTCGGAGAACGCCGCATACGCGCGCTCCAGCAGGCGTGCCATGTCGACCTCTTCGTGCCGCAGCGTGAAGCGTCGTCTGTCGAGCTTGGCGAGGTCGAGCACGTCGCCGACCAGTCGCTCCAGCCTGGCCGCCTCGGCGGCAATCACGCCGAGGGACTCCCTACGGGAGGCTTCGTCCTGTGCCACGCCTTCGCGCAGCGCCTCGACGTGGCCGCGAATCGCCGTCAGAGGGGTCCGCAGCTCGTGCGACACCGTCATCAGGAAGTTGCGCTCGAGCTCCTCGGCCTCCTGCAGCCGCTCGGCCATCTGGCCGAAGCGAGCCGACAACAGGCCGATCTCGTCGTGACCTCGGACCGGCGGGAGCTTGACGTCGTAGTGCCCCTCGGCGATCTCGTCGGCCGCCTCCGTCAGCGCCAGCACAGGCTCGGTAATTCGACGCGAGAGGTACCAGGCCAGCGCGCCGGCCACGAGAATCCCCAAGATGGCTGCGAGCGCCAGCCGCTCGACCAGCGTCACCCACCGGTCCCGCAGCTCGGCCGTGGGCTTGGCGACGATCAGAGCCCCGAAGTACGGCTCCCGACGGCCAAGTTGAAGCGGCGACGAGACGGCGAGATACTCGTGATCGGCGTCGGGCGGAGTGAATTTGAAGGTCCGAACCTTGCCGTCCTTGTAGGGGACGGGGCTTTGCGGCAGGTCGCGGAGACCCGAGTGCTGCCCGTAAAAGACGCGCGCGCCGGCCCAGTACAGGTTGCTGCCGCTCGCCTGCTCGAGCCGTCGCGTGGCGAGCGGGATGACCCTCGACCCTTCGGGAGCCTCGACGACCTTCTTCGCCTGCTCGGCGTAGAGGCTCGTCAGCCCCTGCGCCTCACGGCGCAGCTCGGCCAGCAGGCGATCCTGGGTGTAGTCCTGGAAGAGGCCAACCGAGATGATGGTCGAGACGAGCCCGGCCAAAGCTGCGCCCGCCAGGAAGAGGGCCGGCAGCCGAAAGCGCAGCGACCTGAACATGTCGCGCTACCTAGGCGCTGACCGTGTCCTTCGAGGCGTCCTTGGCGGGAGCTGCCTTGTAGCCGACGCCCCACACGGTCACGATCGGGGATGCGTCGCCAAGCTTGCGCCTCAGCTGGCGGATGTGGACGTCCACCGTGCGAGTGTCGCCGGCGAACGTGTAGCCCCACACTCGCTCGAGCAGCTGGTCGCGCGTGAGGACCAGTCCGTTGTGGTCGAGCAGCTCCCAGAGCAGATCGAACTCTTTCGGAGCCAGCTGGATGTCCTCGTCGTCGACGTGGACCTCGCGCCGGCCGGCGTCGACCAACAGGTTTCCGTGGCGGATCTGCGTGGTCTTCGCCTCGCGTCGCTCGGGAGTCGCGCGCCGGAGGATCGACTTCACACGCGCGACGAGCTCGCGCGGGTTGAACGGCTTCGTGAGGTAGTCGTCGGCGCCGACCTCGAGGCCGACGATCTTGTCGATGTCCTCGTCCCGCGCCGTGAGCATCAGAATCGGCACGTCCGAGCGCTGACGAATCCGGCGGCAGACCTCGATGCCGTCGATGTCCGGCAGCATCAGGTCGAGGACGACCAGGGCCGGCGAGCTGTTCTCGGCCTTCGTCAGCGCGTCGCGGCCGTTCGGCGCGACCTGGACCTCGAATCCGGCGTTCCGTAGGTACATCGCCACGAACGAGGCGATCGAGGCCTCGTCTTCCACGACGAGAACAGTTTGCGTGTCAGCAGGTGCCATGGCGCCTCTCAGGATGCCAGACCCCGCGGATTACCCGCTCGCGCGGGACCCCGGCGGCTTGGGAGAGGCCAGCTGAAACGATGTCTTCTCGTCCGGGATCGAGTGGTACGGCTCGGCGTTCAGCGAGTAGGAGCCGTCGAAGAAGATCCCCTTCGTGGGATCGCCGAACCCGTCCAGCCAGCCGTCGCCCCGGCCGACAACCGTGTAGTTCAGGCCCCTGCCGCTGAGCTTGACGAGGACCTTGTGATCGTCGGCGATACGGAAGCGAATGCCCTTGCCGCTGTACGACGTCGTCCGGCCGGGAAGCGGAACCTTGCTCTCCCAGCCGCGCACGATGATCGTGGCGCCGGTCGCGGAATCGGTGACAGTGATCTTGCCCTTCGCGAGGCGGCCGATGATGCTCCCCTTGACCCGCAGGAGCATCGAGGCCCGGCCGTCACGAACGGACAGCGTGCCGTCCTCCATGGGCGGGTTGACAACGGCAGCGGCTGCAGCCGCCAGCAGCGAGGCTGCGCTCACCGCGACGGCAAGGATGATCGTTGCTCGGCGCACGACGTCAGTATCGCCACGTGCGGTTTGACTTGGTTCAGTGATTTGTAAGGAAAGGGTTTAGAGCGTGGAGGAGCTCGTTGAGTTCGGGACGATCGTGCTCGTCGTCTCCGGCGCATTGCTGCTCGCGCTGCTCGCGACCAAGCTGAACGAGCGCTTCCCGGTGCCGGAGCCAGGCGTCTTTCTTCTCCTCGCCGCGATCGCGTCCGACGTCTTTCCTCAGCTGTCCGAGCGTGTTTCGATCAAAGAGGTCGAGCGAATCGGCGTCGTCGCGGTGATCGTCATCCTCTTCAACGGCGGGACGCTCGTCGGCTGGCGCCGCTTTCGGGTCGCCGCGGTGCCGATCTTCACCCTCGGAGTGTTCGGCACATTCGCGACGGCGGGCGTGCTCGCGGTCGCCGCCCATTACCTGTTCGACTTCTCGTGGACGACTGCGGGGATCCTCGGCGCGGCGCTTGCGCCCACGGATCCCGCCGTCATGTTCTCCGTGCTCGGAGACAAGGAGATCCGCGGCCGCGCCGGGACGATCCTGGAAGGTGAGTCGGGCGTCAACGACCCCGTCGGGGTCGCGCTCATGATCGGAATGATCGAGTTGGCCCAGGACGCGGACGCGTCCTTCTGGGTGGTCATACGGGAGTTCTCCGTCGAGATGAGCGTCGGGCTCGCATTCGGCCTGGTCGGCGCGGCGGCGATGCGGCCCCTGCTTCGCTTCTCGCTCCCGAATCCGGGGCTCTATCCCCTCCGCACACTGGCCGCGGCCGGCGTGATCTACGGCGCCGCGGCCACGGCACATGGCTCCGGCTTCCTCGCCGTTTTCGTGGCCGGCGTGCTGCTGGGCGACGCGGACGTGCCCCTCCGAGACGAGATCGAGCGCTTCCACACTTCGCTGGCGAGCCTCGCTGAGGTCGTCGTCTTTGTCGCGCTCGGGATCACCGTCGACGTGACCGACCTGCTCGGCAGCCCGCGGCTCCTCGAAGGATTGGCGCTCGCCGTGATCCTCGCGCTCGTCGCGCGGCCGCTGGCCGTCGGGCCGCTCTTGCTGCCTGTGCACATGCGGCCCAACGAACGGCTTTTCGTGATCTGGAGCGGCTTACGGGGCGCCGTACCCATCCTCCTCGCGGCCTTCGCCGTGCTCGCCTCCGTTCAGGACGCCGACCGCATCTACGACATCGTTTACGTCGTCGTCGCGTTCTCCGTCATCGTCCAGGGCTCGAGCATCCCCTTCGTCGCGCGTCGGCTCCGAATCAGGATGCGACCCGCCTAGTACGAGAAGAAGCCTTCGCCCGTCTTGCGGCCAAGCTTGCCCTGGCGCTGCATCTCGAGCAGGCGCTCGGGCGGTGCCATCCGGTCCTCGCCGAGCGCGTTGTGCAGCGCCTCCGACGCGTGGACGTGGATGTCGATTCCGACGAGGTCCACGAGCGCGCACGGGCCCATCGGCCAGCCGGCGCCGTTCGTCATCGCCTTATCGAGATCCTCCGGGCTCACGCCTGCTTCGTCGAGGACGCGCACGCAGTCGTTCAGGAGCGGAATGAGAATGCGGTTGACGATGAAGCCCGGCGTGTCGTCGCAGCGAACCGGTTGCTTCCCGGCTCGCTCCGCCCACGCATAGGCCGCATCGACGGCTTCGCCCGAGCTCTTCCCGGTGCGGACGATCTCGACGAGCGGCAGCACCGGCGCGGGGTTGAAGAAGTGCATGCCGACCACGCGATCCGGCCGTTTCACCGCCTCGGCGATCTTCGACACCGACAGAGCCGAGGTGTTGCTGGCGAGGATCGCGTCGGGCCGGCAGATCCGCTCCAGCTCGGCAAAGAGCTCGCGCTTCGGCTCGAGCTCCTCCACGATCGCTTCGATCACAAGGTCGCAGTCGGCGAGCTCGTCCAGCGACGTCGTCAGGGTCAGCCGCTGGAGGGCGGCGTCCTTCTCTTCCTGTGTCAAGCGCTCCTTCTCCACCGCCCGGGACAGGTAGCGATCGATCGTCGAGCGAGCGCGCTCGTTCAGCTCGTCCGAGATCTCCCGGCCGACGGTCTCGTGCCCGGACTGAACGCTGACCTGCGCGATGCCCGCGCCCATCGTCCCGAGCCCGACCACGCCGACGCGACGAATCTCCACGGCGGCGCAGCTTAGTGCCCTCGGAGGAGCCGGCCCGCTCCCTGCGAATCAGCCGACGATGAATCGTCTCTCGATCCGCACCACCGGAGTGCTCTTCGGCGTGACGACCCTCGTCTCGGAAGTCCTCAAGGGCGACAGCCCCGCGCCGACCGGCCCGGAAGGTGAGATCGCGGCCTTCTTCGCCGACCACCGCTCGACCATCCTCGCCGGGGCCTACGTGCAGATGCTCGCGCTCTTCTTCCTGGCGCTCCTCTTCGCGGCCCTGGCGCCGCGGCTCCTCCCTCAGGAGCTACTCAGCGGCCGTCTCGCCCGACTCGGCCTCGTGCTCGTGCTCGTCGCCTACACGAGCTACGTCTTCTGGACAGCGGCGCTGGCGTTTGGCGCAGCGCTCGACGCCGGGACGCAGGTCGGCAAAGCGCTGTGGGAGATCCGCTTCGTCGCGGAGACGTTCGTGAACTTTCCTGTCGCGTTGCTCGTCGGTTCCGTCGGGATCGCGGCAGTCGGCGTCGTACGACGCTCCTGGTTTCGCTGGTTCTCGTTCGCCGTCGCCCTGGCATTCCTCGTCGGCGGCGCGACGCTGGCGCGAAACGGCTTCTTTGCGCCAGACGGCGGCTACGGCTTCATCCTCTTCTGGCTTCTGCCGTTGTGGGTGGCGGTGACGGCGTTCGTCGCCACTCCTCGTCCGGCTTCCTAGGGAAGAAAACGTGATCGCCGTCCGTCTGGAATCGAATGAGGCGCAGACGGCTCATCCTCGGACTGGCTGTGGCGGGCGTGGTGGTCCTCGCCGTTGCCGGAGCGGTGCTCCAGCTCGCACGCGGCGAGCGTCCGGTCCTACTCGCCGCCTGAGCCTCCCTCGATCAACTCGCGCGCCGCGGCGAACTGCTCGTCCGTCAGGCGAATGTGCGAGTGCCGCCAGAGGCTTTGCGGAAAGATCCCTGCGGCTTCGACCGGCGGCGCGTCGTGGAGGTCATCGATGACGACGAGGGGCCGGATCGGAAACCGCCACGCCCAGCGCGTCCTCGTCGGATCGTTCTCCGGCGGGCCGGTGATCTCGGCGACACCGAAGATCGCCTGCCAGACGGACGCGTAGAGGATCGCCAGCTCGCCCGGCTGCACGGAGGGACGCTTCGAAGACGATTGCGAATTGATCGCCGCTGGGTCGACATGAGCGTCCAGCGGCCGGTTGCCGAGCCCGCGGAGGAGCAGCCACTGAGGCATCGGTCAAACGCGTTCAATGACGGCGGCGATCGCCTGGCCGAAGCCGATGCACATGCAGGCGACGCCGTAGCGCTCGTTCCGCCGTTCGAGCTCGCCCAGCAGCGTCGCCGTCACGCGTGCCCCGGTGGCGCCGAGCGGATGTCCCAGCGAGATGCCGCCTCCGTTCGGGTTCACATCCTCGCGGCGATCGTCGAGCCCGGTGTCCTTCAGGAACTGGAGCACGACCGACGCGAACGCCTCATTGACCTCCACGACCGCGATGTCCTCCCACGTTAGCCCGGCGCGCTCGAGGGCGTTCGCGCACGCCTGGGGGTTGCCATGGAGCATGCGGTACGGGTCGACGCCGTAGAGCCCGAAAGAGACGAAGCGCGCACGGGGCTCCAACCCAAGGCGTGAGGCGGCGGCCTCCGAGGTTACGAGCACCGCGGCGGCCCCGTCACAGATCTGGCTGGAGTTCCCCGCAGTGACCTTTCCGTCGGGGATGAACGCTGGGGCCAGTGCAGAGAGCTTCTCCGCCGACGTGTCGCGCCTCGGGGTCTCGTCGACGCCGAACAGCACGCCGACGTGCGGGTTCTCGAGCTCCACCGGCACGATCTCGCGCTCGAAGCGGCCCTCGTCGATCGCCTCGACGGCGCGCCGGTGGGACTCGAGCGAGTAGGCGTCGAGCTCCTCCCGGGAGAGGCCCCACTCCTCGGCGATAACCTCCGCCGAGATCCCTTGCGGCACGATCTGCCAGCGGTCGGTGAGCTTTTCCGAGAGGTCTCCGCCGTTCGAGCCCATCGGGACGCGCGACATCATCTCCACGCCCGCCGAGACGACCACGTCGAGCTGGCCCGACCAGATCGCCGCGGCCGCGTTGAAGTTCGTCTGCATCGAGGATCCGCACTGGCGGTCGACCGTCGTGCCGCACACCGTCTCAGGCCAGGCGGCGACGAGCGGCGCCATCCGGCCGATGTTCCAGCCCTGCTCGCCGATCTGCGTCACGCAGCCCATCTGGACGTCCTCGACCTCCCCGGGATCGAGGTCGTTTCGCTCTACGAGGCCGTTGAGGATCTGGGCAGCGAGCTCGTCGCCGCGGATCTTGGAGAGCGTCCCGTCGCGCTTGCCGATCGGGCTACGCACGGCGTCGACGATCAGCGCGTCAGGCATTCGAGACAGCGTACAAGCGCCATTCGCCCGGAACGCCTTTCAGCTCGTGCGAGCCGCGGTCCTCGAACTCGAGTCCGGAGCCGGCGACGAGATCCTTCACGGTGCTCGAGGCCAGGACCTCGCCCGATCCCGCCATCGCTGCTACGCGGGCGCCGGTGTGAACCGCGATGCCGCGGATGTCCGAGCCATGAAGCTCGAGCTCGCCCGTGTGCAGGCCGAACCGAATCTGGAGGCCCAGCCGCCGTGCAGCGTCGCGAATCGAGCACGCGCACGCGATCGCGCGGGCGGGCCCGTCGAATGTCGCCAGGAAGCCGTCACCTGCGGTGCTGATCTCGCGGCCACGGAACCGGCCGAGCTCACGACGTACGAGTGTGTTGTGCTGCTCGAGGAGCTCCTGCCAGCGGTGGTCGCCGAGCTCTACGGCGAGCTGGGTCGAGCCGACGATGTCGGTAAACAGCACGGTAGCCAGAACACGATCGAGCGCGGGATGTGGCCGGACGCCGGTCAGGAACTCCTCGACCTCCGCGACGACCGCGTCCTGGTCGCCCAGCCACGGCATGTGATCAACGCCGGGAAGCTCGACGACCTTGGCGCCCGGAATCCGTTCGCCTACGTCGCGGCTTTCCTCCGCGAGAGCCTCCTCGGCACGATGTAGGACCAGAGCCGGAACTCGGATGGCGGGCAGCACATCTCGAACGTCGATCTGCGCGCTCATGCGCATGAGTGCAGTGGCCGCAGTCGGGCTCGCCCCGCGGGCAGCCGCCCGGGTGTACACCTGAACCTGTTCCTCGTCGTCCGCGATCGAAGGTGCCAACTGCCGCAGAAGGCGCCGCACCGCTTCGCTACCCCAACTCTCCGTGATCGTCCTTTTCTTCTTGGCCAGCGCCTCGTCGCTCATGCCCAGCGGGTAGTCAGGCGCCTCTCTGAATCGCGCAAAGCCGCCGACCATCACGAGCGCCTCGGTGCGCTCCGGGTAGGTGGCGGCGAAGAGGGCGGCCATCGCGGCGCCTTCCGAGTGACCCAGAACTGCCGCGCGCCGGGAACCCACGGCATCCATCACGGCCCGCATGTCGTCCATGCGGGTCTCGAGCGTCGGCAGGTCGTCGAGCGTCACACGATCTGACAGCCCTACTCCGCGCTTGTCGAACAGGATCAGGCGCGAGAAGGACGCGAGCCGCTCGTAGAACCGCTTCAGCTCGTCGATCTCCCAGCCTGGATCGAAGCTCTGCACCCAGCCGTGGACGAGGATCAGGTCGAGCGGCCCGTCGCCGACGACCTGGTAGGCGATGTTGACGTCGCCGTTCTTGGCGTAGCGAGTCTCGGGAGGCATAGGCTTCAGCATATGGCTGTCACTGCGGCTGAGAGAAAGCTTCTCGTCGCGGGCGAGTGGGTCGAAACCGGCGAGTGGCAGGAGGTCCGGTCGCCCTATTCCGGCGAGGTGGTCGGCCGCGTGGCGAAGGCAGGGGGTGAGGAAACGCGCCGCGCCATCGACGCCGCCGAAGCGGCGATGCGAGAGCCGCTGCCGGCACACAAGCGCGCAGAGATCCTCGTCCGCGTGGCCGCTGCCCTGGGCCGCCGTCACGAAGAGGTCGCGCGTGTGATCTCCGACGAGGCGGGCAAGCCGATGAAGTCGGCCAAGATCGAGGCGTCACGAGCGATGTCGACCTACACCTTCGCAGCCGTCGAGGCGCGCAAGCTGGCCGGCGAGATCGTGCCGATGGACGCCTCTCAGGCCGGCGAGGGCAAGCTTGCTCTCACGCTCCGCAAGCCGATCGGTGTCGTCGGAGCGATCAGTCCGTTCAACTTTCCCCTCAATCTGGTCGCGCACAAGATCGCGCCTGCGCTGGCGGCCGGGTGTGCTGTCGTGCTCAAGCCGGCAAGCCAAACGCCCCTCTCCGCACTCCTCCTCGCCGAGCTCGAGACTGAAGCGGGACTGCCGCCGGG
>DASSXA010000005.1:0-3095 GCA_035704315.1 Gaiellaceae bacterium | reverse complement strand
CGCTTCTGCGTGGCATAGCTGCGCTTCGCGTACGTGACGAGGTCGTCGAACTCGGACTTCGTGATCGCCTTGTCACCGACTACCGCAACGGAGTCGGGAGGCACGTTGGCCGAGTCGTTCGAGGTGCCGCATGCTGCCGCGAAGACGGCGAGGCCGAGGGCAAAAAGTCCTGCAAAAGAGCGTCGTCTCATAGAAAAAGCGCCGTTTATGCCGCCTGGCGCGTTTCCAGGATAGCATCGACCAAACGGAGTGCTCCGGGTAGGTTTTCCTCGCGCAGTGAGACCTCTTTTCGGGCCGTCGTGTAGATGGCTGTATCGACCTTTCGTCGCAGTTCCTTTAGCTCCCCGGAGCCGAGGACGAGCGGGCCGACTGTCGCCTTCCCCTGGCGGAACACGAGGTAGTCGGCGCCGAGCCGGGAGAGCTTGATCCGGGCCTCCTGGATGCCGAAGAGGTTCTCGACGGGAGGCGGGATCGGGCCGAACCGGTCGATCGTGGCCGCCTCGAGCTCGCGCAGCTCGTCCTCGGTCTCCACCAGAGCCAGGCGCCGGTGGAGGTCGATCCGGAGCGCTTCCGAGTCCACGTAGGCGTTCGGGACATACGCGTCGACCCTCGCGTCGACCCGCACCGGACGCGCCGCAGGCCGCCGCTCGCCGGAGAGCTCGGCGACTGCTTCGGCGAGCAGCTCCACGTAGAGCTCGAAGCCGAGCGCAGCGACGTGTCCCGACTGTTCGGCACCGAGCAGGTCGCCGGCGCCGCGGATCTCGAGGTCGCGCATCGCAATGGCGAACCCGGCCCCCAGCTCGGTGTGGTCGGCGAGGGTGGCGAGCCGGGCCCGTGCGTCGGGCGTGAGCTCCGAGGTGTCGGGATAGAAGAGATACGAGTGCGCGAGCAGGTCGGATCGGCCCACGCGTCCGCGGATCTGGTAGAGCTGGGCGAGGCCGAGCGCGTCCGCCCGCTCGACGATCAGCGTGTTCGCCTGCGGGATGTCGAGCCCGGATTCGATGATCGTCGTCGAGACCAGCACGTCCGCGTCGCCGCGCATGAACACGAGCATCCGGTCCTCGAGCTCTCGCTCTCGCATCTGCCCGTGGGCGACCAGGAACCGCAGGTCGGGGCATAGCTCTTGTAGCGCGGCAGCACGCTCGTCGATCGTTTCGACCCTGTTATGCAGGTAGAAGGACTGACCACTTCTATCCGTCTCGCGCGACAGCGCGAGACGGATAATTTCCTCGTCGAACTCGCCGACGTACGTGCGGATCGGGCGCCGGCCCTCGGGCGGGGTCTCGATCACCGAGATGTCGCGCAGACCGGACAGCGACATGTGCAGCGTCCGCGGGATCGGCGTCGCCGTCAACGCGAGGACGTCGACCTCGAGGCGAAGCTGCCGGAGCAGCTCCTTCTGCGCGACGCCGAAGCGCTGCTCCTCGTCCACGATCACGAGCCCGAGGTTCTTCGGGATCACGTCCCGCGAGAGCACCCTGTGCGTCCCGATGAGGACGTCCACCTTGCCTGCGGCGAAGTCCGCGAGCACCTCCTTCGTCTCCTTCGGGGTGCGAAAGCGCGACAGCATCTCGACGCGCACGGGAAAATCGCGGTAGCGCTCGCGGAAGGTGTTCCAGTGCTGCTGGGCGAGCACGGTGGTCGGCACGAGCATCAGCGTCTGTCGGCCGTTGAGGGTAACGGCGAACGCAGCCCGGACCGCCACTTCGGTCTTCCCGAATCCAACGTCGCCGCAGACCAACCGGTCCATAGGGCGCGGCGCCTCGAGATCCTCCTTCACCGCCTCGATCGCGGCCTGCTGATCCTCGGTCTCGCGGTAGGGGAAGCTCGTCTCCAGCTGCTCGAGGTACTCGTGGTTCAAGTCGTAGGCGACTCCCGGCGCCTGCTGACGCTGCGCGTAGAGACGCAATAGCTCGCCGGCAAGCTCGCGGATTCCCTGCCGCGCGCGGCTCTTGAGCAGCTGCCAGGCCTTTCCTCCAAGCTTCGAGAGCGCCGGCGCCCCGTTCATTCCGACGTAGCGCGAGACCTTCCCCAGCTGCTCGTGCGGGACGTAGAGGCGGTCGTCGCCGCGAAACGCGAGCAGCAGATAGTCGCGCGTGACGCCGGCGACCTCTCGCGTCTCGAAGCCGAGCAGCTTCCCGACTCCGTGGTCCTCGTGGACGACGTGGTCGCCGGTGCGCAGGTCGGCAAAGGACTGGAGCGCGCGGCCGACCCGGGCATCGGTCCTCCGTGGCTTGCGGCGGAAGACCTGCGTGTCTGGAAGGAGCGCGATACCGAGGTCGCGCCAGACGAAGCCTCTGCGTGCCGGTGAGACGGCGTAGAGCAGCTCGGCGCCCCTCGGCAGCTCGTCGTCGGCGTCGAACAGCCGCGCCTCGACGCGGCGCAGGAGGTTCTGGTTCCGGAGCGCCTCCCCCGGGTGCGCGAAGGCGACGACGACGCGCAGCCCGGCACGGACGAGCGCGCCCAGTTCGTTCTCCGCCTCCGCCAGCCCTCGGGCTGCGATCGCGGGGCGCTGGGCCTCGAACGAGAACGGCTGACCGCTCGGGAACGGATCGAGCTCGGCGACGCCGGCGAGCGGCTGCGGCTCGAGCTCTTCCTCCTCCCAGAGACTGCGGACCGCATCCGGCTGCCACACGAAGTCGGGTGGCCGGTCCAGGGGCGGCACGAGATCGTCGGGAATCGACACTTCGCCTTCGTCCGGGAGGGTCGGCTCGAGGAGGTCGGGACGCCGCTCCGCGGCCGGGTAGATCACGGCGTCTTCCACGACGTGGAGCGTGCGCTGCGTGAAGGGCGAGAACACGCGGATCGACTCGATTTCGTCGCCGAAGAGCTCGACTCGAAGCGGCTCGCGGCCCGTCGTCGGGAAGACGTCCACGATGCCGCCGCGGACGGCGAACTGTCCACGTTCCTCCGCGCGCTCGACGCGCTCGTAACCGGCGAGCGCCAGGCGATCCGGCAGATCTTCGGCATTTTCCGGCAGTCGAATGGGCTCGGGGCGCTCCGCTGCGGGCGGTATGCCCTCGGAGACCGCCGCCGCAGAGGCCGCAACGAGACCGCCGGCGGCGAGGATGTGGAGCGCCCGTGCTCGCTCGCCG
>DASSXA010000413.1:0-2608 GCA_035704315.1 Gaiellaceae bacterium | reverse complement strand
CATCGACGTTCCTGGTTCGTCTACGTCGCCGCGCTCTCACCGGAAATCGATCGTGCTCGTGTGATGGTCGAGATGCGTGAGCGGGGAGTGGACGTCGCTGAATACGTCCCCTGCGTCCACCTGCTGAGCTACATGCGCGAGAGCTACGGCTTCACCGAAGGGCTCTGCCCCGTCGCGGAGGACATCGCGAGCCGCACGCTCGCGCTTCCGTTCTTCCCGGCTATCGAGCGCGACGATCAGGAGTACGTCGTCGACGCGCTGCGCGCGGCTTTGCCCTCCTGACGAACGGTCATAATCGCCCGATGGTCGGCGGCGCGAACAGGATGGTGTTCCTCGGCTTCGGGAAGTACGCGCGCGCCGACAAGATCTATGCGCTGGAGCCCCTCACCGGCGACGAGCGAGGGGGAGGGAGGCGAACGCGGGTCTGGATCGAGGGCGTCCCCGACCCGATCATCGCCGGTCGGACCGAGCGGACGATCCTGCACGAGATGGGGCAGGAGGCCGCTGCGAACACGCAGATCATCGACAGCGCGGTCGACCTCGCCGAGCGGATCGCGTCCGGCGCGGAGAGCGGTCAGATCAACCTCACGGACCTCGGGCGCCGCGCACGGCGCCTGCTCGAGTCGACCTCCAGGCCGCAGGACGACGAGAAGCTCTTCTAGCTAGATGTCGTGACGGACATCGGCCGGCCGGAGCCGCCGGAACGCGGCCTGCTCGCCCGTATCGCGGTCGACGTCCGGCCGCTTCGGACTTCGCGCGACTTTCGCCGGCTCTGGTTCGGCACGGGCATCTCGGCAATCGGCAGCCAGGTCACGACCGTTGCCATCCCGTTCCAGCTGTACGACCTGACGCGCTCGACCTTGCTCGTGGGCCTGCTCGGCCTGGCGGCGCTGGTCCCGCTCTTGATCGTCCCGATCTACGGCGGAGCAGTCGCGGACGCCGTCGACCGGCGACGAATGCTCCTGCTCTCGGACATCGCGCTCATGCTCGTAACCGCCGGCCTGCTCGTGAACGCGCTCCTACCGGATCCGAGCGTCTGGTTCCTGTTCGTCGCCGAGGCGCTCGGTACTGCCGCCTACGGCTTTCAACGCCCGGCGCGCAATGCACTGACTCCGCGGCTCGTCCCCCCCGACCAGCTGCTTGCGGCAATCGCAGTCGAGGACCTCGTCTCCAACCTGGCACGAGTCGTCGGCCCGGCACTTGCGGGCGTCCTGATCGGGGCCGTCGGCCTCGCTTCCGCCTTTGCGATCGATATCGCGACGTTCGGCGCCTCCCTGCTCGCGATCTGGCTGCTTCCGCCTTCGCCGGCTGCGCCGGACGCCGACCGGCCCAGCCTCCAGTCGATTCTCGAGGGCTTCAGGCTCGTCGTCCGGAGCAAGGCGCTACTCGGGATCTTCGTCGTCGACACGAACGCCATGATCTTCGGGATGCCGAGAGCGCTCTTTCCGGCGTTTGCAGAGCAGCTCGGGGGAGGCCCAGGCGTGCTCGGGCTGATGTACGGGGCGCCGTTTGCGGGCGCTCTCGGCGCCTCCATCACCTCGGGCTGGATGATGCACGTGCGGCGGCAGGGCCTCGGGGTGTGCGTCGCGGCGGCGGTGTGGGGGGTGGCGATCGCGTTCTTCGGCCTGGCGACGTCGGTCTGGTTCGCGCTCGTCATGCTGGCGGTGGCCGGCGCAGCCGACTTCATCAGCGCCGTCCTCCGCGGGAACATCCTGCTCACGGTGACTCCTGACTCGATGCGGGGACGCCTCTCAGGGATCGAGCTCGCGCAGGTCGCGGGTATGCCGGAGCTGGGCAACGTCGAAGCGGGGATCGTCGCCTCGCTCACGAGCGTGCGAACCTCCATCGTCTCGGGCGGCGCACTGACCGTCCTCGGGACGATCGTCATCGCGTTGGCACTGCCCGCATTCGTTCGCTACGACGCGCGGAACCCCCAGAAGGAATGAAGCTCTCACGTGACTTCTTTGCCCGTTCCGTCCACGAGGTTGCGCCCGACCTCATCGGCGTGGAGCTTCTCGCCAACGGCGTCGGCGGTCCCATCGTCGAGGTCGAGGCGTACGACCACGAGGATCCGGCTGCGCACGGCTTCGGAGGGCGCACCAAGCGGAACGCATCGATGTTCGGCCCACCCGGGCACGCCTACGTCTACCGGTCGTACGGGATCCACTGGTGTCTCAACTTCGTGTGCGCTTCCGAGGACGTTGCCGAAGCGGTTTTGATCCGCGCCCTCGAGCCTCGTTACGGCATCGACGAGATGCGGCGACGGCGCGGCCTCGACGAGCTCCACTTGCTCTGCGCGGGCCCCGGCCGGCTCTGCGAGGCTCTCGCCGTTACCGGCGAGCACGACGGTCTCGCGCTGGACGAACCGCCGTTCGAGCTTCGAGCGGGCGGCGAGCAACCGGAGATCGCGATCGGTCCGCGAATCGGGATCACCAAGGCTGCAGAGCAGCCGTGGCGCTACGGCCTCGCGGGGTCGCCCTTCCTCAGCCGGCCTTTACGACCAGACGGATCGACATCCCGGGCGCGGCGGCAACGGGGCCGCGCGGCTCCTGGCGGATGACACGTCCGTCGGCGCCGCCGACGACGGCAGGCTGGAGCTTGAGTCGTT
>DASSXA010000375.1:0-4836 GCA_035704315.1 Gaiellaceae bacterium | reverse complement strand
CCTCCATGAAACCTTCCGCGACTCCGACCAGATACTCGAGGACGGCGTGCTCTCGATGGCGGCGCTGAAGCCACGAGACGAGACGCTGGACGAGCTCGGTGTAGCCCGCGGCCCTCTGGTACACGAGGGAATCCTTCTCCGCGTCGGGGAGGTCGAACGTCGCGACATGCTGGCGAACGGCTCGGTCGAAGAACTGGAGGCCCGAGGTGACAAGCCGCTGAACGGTGCCGCCGTACAGTCGTGTGAAGCGTGAGAGCTCCTCGTCGTCGGCGAGGTCGAGCGTGGTGAGGATGAGGGCCAAGTGCTCCGCGTCCTCGGCGCGAAGCCGATCACCTGCGTGCGGGGGTAAGCCAAGTTCCCTGCTGAGGCGGCGCACAAGGTCGGGCTCTCGGCCAAGCGTTGCTGCGAGCTGTTCATACGTCTCCGGCAGGCCCACCGGCTCCGGCATGAAGAGGCCCATTGGAAAGGAGAGACCACCCGTCCTGATGCCGCGCGCGACATCCTCGAGCGGGATCCCGGCGTCTTCGAACGCGGCCATGAGGCGCACCACATGCACGTCTGAGGCCGGATGCCTGCCGTCCTCATCGGCCGGCTCCAGGATGCCCAGACCCTCCAGCCGTCGCACGTCCTCGAGCGAGCACGGGACGAGGTCGCCTACCTCCTGCGCCGAGAGCTTGGTCACTGCAGCTAGGCGTGCTGGGCGTCGAAGGTTCCGAACTCCTCGCGCAGCACCTCGCAGATCTCTCCAACGGTGCAGCGAGCACGGAGTGCTTCGCGCATGGGAAGAAGGAGGTTCTCGTCTCCGCGGGCGACACGGCGGACCTCGGCGAGCGCGCGCTCAGCGGCGTCGGCATCTCGCTCTGCTCGGACGCGTGCTGTCCGCTCCAGCTGCCGCTTCTCAGCCTCGGGATCGAGCTCGTGGAGCTCGATCGGCTCCGAATCGTGTTCCTGGTAGCGATTGACGCCGACGATCACGCGTCTGCCGGCCTCGACGCTTTCCTGGTAGCGGAACGCCGCGTCCTCGATCTCTCGCTGGACGAAGCCCTGCTCGATCGCTTCGACCGCGCCGCCCAGCTCGTCGACCCGCTCGATCAGCTCCTCCGCACGGGCCTCGAGCTCCTCCGTAAGCGCCTCGATGAAGTACGAGCCGCCGAAGGGATCGGCGGTGTCGGTGCCGCCTGCCTCGTGGGCAAGGATCTGCTGCGTGCGGAGGGCGATCTTGGCGGAGCGCTCCGTCGGGAGCGCCAGCGCCTCGTCGAACGAGTTCGTGTGGATCGACTGCGCGCCGCCGACCACCGCCGAGAGCGCCTGGATCGCGACGCGGACGATGTTGTTCTCCGGCTGCTGCGCCGTGAGCGTCGAGCCGCCGGTTTGCGCATGGAAGCGCAGAGCCTGGGCGCGCGGGTTCGTCGCTCCGAAGCGGTCGCGCATGATCCGCGCCCAGAGCCGCCGCGCGGCACGGAACTTTGCGATCTCCTGGAAGAAGTGGTTGTGGGCGTTGAAGAAGAAGGAGAGCCGCTCGCCGAATTCGTCCGGCGAGAGCCCTGCAGCCACCGCTGCTTCGGCGTAGGCGATGCCGTTCGCGAGCGTGAAGGCCAGCTCTTGAACCGCCGTCGCGCCGGCCTCGCGGATGTGGTAGCCGGAGATCGAGATCGTGTTGAAGCGCGGGAGCCGCTCGTGGCAGTACGCGAAGAGGTCGGTGGTGATCCGCATCGTCGGACGGGGCGGGAAGATGTAGTTCCCGCGCGCGCAGTACTCCTTGAGGACGTCGTTCTGGACCGTTCCGCGCAGCTCGCCGCCCGGCACTCCCTGCGCCTCGGCGACGAGCTCGTAGAGGAGGAGCAGCAACGCCGCAGGCGCGTTGATCGTCATCGAGGTCGAGACCTCGTTCAGCGGGATGCCGTCGAAAAGAAGCTCCATGTCGGCGATCGAATCGATCGCGACCCCGGTCCGCCCCACCTCTCCCTCCGCACGCGGATCGTCTGAGTCGTAGCCGAGCTGCGTCGGGAGGTCGAAGGCCACGGAGAGCCCCGTCTGTCCGCGCTCGAGGAGATAGCGGAAGCGCTCGTTCGTCTCCGTCGCCGACCCGAAGCCTGCGTACTGCCGGATCGTCCACGGCCGCCCCCGGTACATGTCCTTGTACGGGCCCCGGGTGAACGGGTATTCGCCGGGGTTCTCGAGCTCGAGCCCCTCGACGTCGGCTTCGGTGTAGACGGGCTTGACCTCGATCTCGGAGTCGGTCTCGCGTCGATCCTCGGTCGCTGCCACAGTCGGAGGTTAGTCGGGAAGCCCGGCGTCTCGTTGGGAGGCGCCGGGCTTTTGCTGGCTTTACGGAGCCGTGTAGGCCCAGTTCGCGAACAACGTGGTGGAGCCGGCGGCGGCGGCCAGAATCGTCACCTGGAAACCCCACTTTTCGGCTGCTGCTGCGTCGGCGCCCCAGATCACTGCGTCCGGGCTCGCTGCTTCGACGTTCTCCACGAACCATGGATAGACACAGACGAAGCCCGGGGCGGCCGTCGGATTCGTCGCCGTTCCGGGACACTCCCCAGCCGATTCGTCGTTCCCGTCGACGGTGACGTGCGCGTCGTCGAGTGCCACTGTCGCAGCGATCGGCAACGTCGCCGTCGCGGCGATCTCGTCGCCGGCGGCCAGGTTGTTCGCGCGGGTGCCGATCGTTCCGCGAACGGTCTCGCCGGACTGAAGCCCCGTCAGCGCAGACCGGCCCGCGGCGCCCGGCGCTCCGGCGTCGCCCTTGTCGCCCTTTAGTCCCTGCGCGCCTCGTGGGAGCTGCCCCGCCTTGAAGTCCCGAGCGAGCAGCGAGTGGTCCCTGACCTTCAACGATGTCACGGCGCTCCGCTTGAGCTGCTTCGTCCCGACGCTTCCAGGCGCCAGGTTGACCGCGGCGTAGCTCGTGCCGCCAAGCGCGATCGCCAAGGCAATACTCGCGATGACGAGGGCGGGCGAGGGTCGACGGCGCACGATTCGTCTCATGTGGTTCCTCCTCAGTCGGCGGGCGGACGGATGCGCGCGCCATTCTGAGCGGCCAGTCGGAGGTCGCCCAAGAGGAATCCGGCGGCCTAACCTCTATAAGAAGACGTGATGCGGAGAGTCGCGCTCTTGGCGGCGGCGGTGGCCGCGCTGGTTGCAGCGGCCCCTGGTTGGGGCGCGAACGTGACGTTGAGGGCCGACCACCGAGTCGCGCGGTACGACGACATGGTTCGCTTTCGCGGGTCGGTGGCTTCGGCGGCGCCGGTGCAGGTTTCCCTGCTTCGAAACGGCGTCATCGTCCGGTCGACGGTGACCAACCGAGGAGGCTTCGTCTTCGATCTTCATGCGCGGAAGCCTGGAAGCTTCGTCGCCCGCACCGCCCTCGGCGATTCCGCACCCGTGGCGCTCCGATTGCAGCCACGCCTGAAGAGTCGAATCGTCGGCCGTCGCCTGTTCGGCCATCGCGTCTTCGTCGTTGGACGGCTCACGCCGGCCCGCGCGGGACGTCTCGTACTGGGGCGAGTGCCGGTCCGCGTCGGGCCCGGCGGGCGTTTCCGCGCTCCAGTGCCATCCTCCCGGGCGCCGCGTTTCGTCGGTCGATTGCGCCTGCGGCCGAAGCCCGGGTATGTCTCGGTAGCACGTCGGGTTCGCGTCCAGCTGGTGTTCCCGGCGCTCCAGTTGGGCTCGCACGGACCGGCCGTGCTGGCGCTGAAGCAGCGGCTCTGGCAGCTTCACTACGCCTTGCCGAGCGTTGACGCCGGCTTCGGGTACAGGACCTACGAGGCGGTGCTCGCGTTCCAAAAGGTGAACTGGATGCCGCGGACGGGGCGTGTCGACGCAGCGTTCTGGCGGACGCTTTCTCGGGCGTCGGTGGCTCAGCCTCGGGTTCGCAGTGGCGACTACCTCGAGGTCGACAAGTCGAGGCAGCTGGTGATGGAGGTTCGCGGCGGTCGTGTCGAGCGAGTGATTCACGCCTCGACCGGGGCGACCGGGAACACGCCGGTCGGGACCTGGCACGTGTACAGCGAAGTCGCCGGTTGGAGCTGGGTGCTCTGGCAGCCGATGTACTTCCTGCGCGGATTCGCGATCCACGGGTATCCGGAGGTCCCGCCGTGGCCGGCCAGCCATGGGTGCGTGCGGGTGCCGATGTGGCTCGCGACAGGCCTGCGCCAGCGGTGGGGTTACGGCTCGACGGTCCGCGTCTATCCGTGAGGGTTCGGGTTCGTCTGTTCGCCGGGCTGCGCGAGCAGGCCGGCTGGGGGGAGCGCGAGATCGAAGCGTCTTCGGTGAACGACGTCTGGCCCGCCTTGGGGCTGGGCGACGAGCCTGCGGGGCTGCTGTACGCCGTGAACCAGGAGTACGCGGAGCGCGATCGAGCGCTGGCCGAGGGCGACGAGGTCGCGGTCATCCCGCCGGTGTCGGGTGGCGCGTTCCGGCTGGTCGAAGGAGCTCCGGATCTCGCGGCGGTGATCGCAGAGGTTGAAGACGAGCGCGCCGGCGCAATCGCGACCTTCGAGGGCACGGTTCGTCGCCAGTCGCGCGGTCGCGAGGTGATCGCGCTCGAGTACGAGGCCTATGGCGGGATGGCCGAGAAGGTCATGGCCGAGATCGTGGAGGGTGTTAAGTCGCGGTACGAGCTGTGCGAGGTCGCCGTTGCGCACCGCGTCGGTCGCTGCGAGGTCGGAGATGTCTCGGTTGCGATTGCCGTCTCCGCTCCGCACCGACACGATGCGCTCTCGGCATGCCGGGATGTCATCGACGAGCTCAAGGAGCGCGCCCCCCTCTGGAAGAAGGAGCTCTACGAGGGCGGCGAAGAATGGATCGGCCGCGGCTCGTAGGAGCGGGTCA
>DASSXA010000211.1:0-2060 GCA_035704315.1 Gaiellaceae bacterium | reverse complement strand
CCTCTGGTCGGCGGCGATGTTCGCCTGGTTCTTCCTCTCCGCGCTGTACCTGCAGCTCGTCCTCGGGTACAGCTCCCTGGAGGTCGGGCTCGCGTTCCTGCCGGCCACGCTGATCATGGGCTCGTTCTCGCTGGGTCTTTCCGCCAAGCTCGTGATGCGGTACGGCATCCGCGGGCCCGTGGCGGTCGGGATGCTCCTGGTCGCGATCGGTCTCGCGCTCTTCGCGCGAGCGCCCGTCGACGGGAGCTTCGTGGTCGACGTGCTCCCGAGCATGGTCATCCTCGGCCTCGGTGTCGGCATGGCGATGAACCCGGTGCTGCTCGCCGCTATGAGCGACGTCGAGCCGAGCGAATCGGGGCTCGCGTCCGGGCTCGTGAACACCTCCTTCATGATGGGCGGGGCGCTCGGGCTCGCCGTCCTCGCAAGCATCGCCGCCTCTCGTGCCGACGGCTCGGCCGGCTCGGGCGACGAGCACCTCGCCGCGCTGACCGCGGGCTACCACTCCGCGTTCATCGTCGGCGCCGTGTTCGCCCTCGCCGCGGCGGTTCTCGCCGCTGCGCTGATCCGAGCGACCCCGGCGACCGCTCACGGCGAGATCGAGGAGGAGCCCGCTGCGGAAGCGGCCTAGCTCAGATTCTTGAAGGTTTGAGCAGGTTGTCATAGCATCGTCGTCGTGCCGGGACTGTCCCGGCACAGCGAACAGGGAGACGACATGCACAGATTGATGTGTGTCGCGCTCGCCGTTGCGGCGTTCGCGATACCGGCCGCTGCACAGGCGGCGGCGCCAGAGCCCGTCATGACGGGGCTCGACAACCCTCGAGGACTTGCGTTTGGCCCTGAGGGAGGCCTATACGTGGCCGAGGCAGGCAGGGGCGGTTCGGGACCCTGCGTCCCAGCGCCGGATGGACCGGGTGAGCGCTGCTACGGCGCTACCGGCGCAATCACCCGCCTCTGGCGGGGCCAGAAGGAGCGGATCGCGACTGGGCTGCCATCTATCGCCCTCGCGGGCGGTGGCACCGCCGCGGGCCCACAGCACATCTCCTTTCAGGGCCGTGGCGGGCTCTACGTGAACATCGGTTGCAGCTGCAACCGAGGCACTGCGACCGGCGCCCTTCTCGACGGGCTCGGTTTCGGCTATCTCATGCACGTTTCCGCGTCGGGACACGCGAAGCGGCTCGTGGACCTGGCCGGATACGAGTCGAACGCGAACCCTGACGGCGCCCAGATCGACAGCAACCCATACGGCTTGCTCGCGCTGCCGGGCCACCGGCTCGTGACCGATGCCGGCGGCAACTCGCTGCTCGACGTCACGGCGGACGGATCGATCTCGACCTTGGCGATCTTCCCGAAGGTTCCCGGCCCGTTCGGCCTGCGGGACGCCGTGCCGACCGACGTCGTGGTCGGGCCCGACGGCGCCTACTACGTCTCGACGCTCACGGGCTTCCCGTTCACGACGGGAACGGCGAGCGTGTATCGGGTCGTCCCGGGTCAGGCGCCGACGGCCTACGCCACGGGCTTGACCCAGGTGACGGATCTTGCATTCGCCCCCGACGGGTCGCTGTACACGCTCCAGCACGCGACGGCGATTTTCCCCGGCCCTCCAATCATCCCCTTCGCGGGCCCGGGAGCCATCAGGAAGGTGCCGCCGGGCGGCGGTGCGTCATCGACGCTCGTGGCCGACGGACTGCCGCGCGCCACGGGCCTGGTCCTCGGAGCTGACGGCGCGCTCTACGTGGCCGTCAACGGCGCCTCCGCGGGCAACGGTGAAGTCTGGCGCATCGTTCCGTAGCTGAATCCAGCGAGCGCCGCGCTTCGCCGCGGCGCTCGCTCCAACCTCAGGGGACTATTAGGACATCGGCTCGGGCGGCTCGCACGAGTCTCGAGTCGAGGGGTCCGTGGGCAAGATGGCGTCTCTGCGTGCGCCCGACCACGATCGTGTCAGTCTCCTGCTTCTCGGCCGCGGCGAGGATCTCCGTCGCCGGATCGCCAATTGCCTCGATGAGCTGAGCCTCGATGCCGCGGCGAGCGAGAAGAGCCTTCGCCTCGTCGAGAACACTCGA
>DASSXA010000181.1:0-5043 GCA_035704315.1 Gaiellaceae bacterium | reverse complement strand
GTCCGGGATCTTCTCGAGCTTCCCTTCGGCACCGACGTTGTAGAAGACGCCGTCGACGCTCGTGACTCGCTGCGGGACGTCGAACAGCTCCGGCTCGCCCGTTACGATCACGCGGCTCTGCATCCCGCCGCCCTCGCGGTTCAGCGGTAGCGGCGGCAGGTTTCCCGGATCGAGCACCGCGCCGTCCGTCCAGGCGTACTCGCAGCGGATCAGGTCGTCGCGCTCGTCGTACGACGAAACGATCAACCCGTCGTGCTGAAGAACATCGCCGATCAGCTCGTGGAACCGCTCGTAGACGCGCTCGGGCTCGATGCCTTCGCCCAGCCGTCGAGCCGCATGAAGGAGGAGCTCGGCAACTTCCGCCTTCCGCCGCAGTTCGCCTTCGTCCATCTCTCCTGAGCCTACTTCAGTGGCGCTCGGCTATGGCTGCTGCCCCGGGAGGAATACGCGGAAGGAGGACCCGCCACCAGGGTTTTCTTCGACCCAGGCACGGCCTCCGTGCAGCGCGGTGAACTGCGCGACGAGTGACAGGCCAATTCCTGTGCCGGTGACTTGGTCGGATCGAGTCCCTCGTTGGAAGACCTCGAAGATCGCTTCACGGTCCTCGCGCGCGACGCCGGGACCGCGGTCGTCGACGGCGATCACGACGCCGCCCCGCCGCCGCCGGACCCGCACGTCGATCTTCGTTCCGGCGGGCGTGTGGCGCACGGCATTCACGATCAGGTTGTCGACGATCCGTTCGACCTTGGGCGCATCGACACTGGCCTGCGCGAGCTCGGCGCGGAGTGCGATCGGGTGCCCCTCGTCGCGATGAGCCTCCACTACTTGCTCGACGAGGGACGCAATGTCGGTTTGGGCGAACCTCGGGCGGATGAAGCCGTGTCGCAAGCGGTCGAGGTCGAGTAGGTCGGCGAGTAGTTGTTCGAGCCTTTGCGCCTGAACGAACACGATCTCGATCAGCGCCGCTCGCAGGTTGGGCTCGAGCGGGCGGTGCTTCAGCGTCTGGGCGGAGCCCACGATCGCAGTGAGAGGCGTGCGCAACTCATGCGAAACGGCACTGAGGATCGTGTCGCGAAGCTCGTCGAGCCGCTTGCGCTCAGTGATGTCTTGTTCGGTCCCAAGCACGCGCACCGGCCTTCCGCTCGTGTCGA
This sequence comes from Gaiellaceae bacterium, assembly GCA_035704315.1. Classification (GTDB taxonomy): domain Bacteria; phylum Actinomycetota; class Thermoleophilia; order Gaiellales; family Gaiellaceae; genus JACDAN01. The sequence goes on along the minus strand of DASSXA010000181.1, from coordinate 3,892 downwards.
GAATGACCCGGCCCCGTCCGTGCAGCCATCGCACGCGACCGTCAGGGGTGACCGCACGGTGCTCGAGAGCAAACGGATTCGCATTGGCCAGCGCTTGCTCGATCGCGTGGCGCACCCTCTCTCTGTCCTCGGGGTGGACCGCGTCAAGAAACGACTCGTAGGTCATCGGGGTCCCGTGCGCGATCCCGTACAGGTCGTAGAGCTCAGCCGACCAGGTGGCGCGGTCGGCGAGAACGTCCCATGACCAGCTGCCAACGTGGGCGATCTCCTGCGCCTCGGCAAGCCGGTCCTCCGCATCGGCCCGCTCGGCGAGCACTGCTCCCAGGATGAGCACGCTGATGGTTGTCCCGGCGAGTAAGCCTTCGAGTATCAGCACGACCTCGGTTGGGTCCTCGCTGAGAGGAGTGTTCCCAGTGACCGCTCCGGCGATCGCGATCGTCGCCACGATCATGGTGCTCGTCACCGCACCAACCTGGCGGAAGCGGAGCGTCGCCCAAATGTAGAGGGGAAAGAGAAGATGTGGGTAGCGCCAGTAGCCGGCGAGGAAAACAAGCGTGCTGAGCCCGGCGAGGAGCGCGAGCAGCGCCGCCGCTTCGACGCGTCTCGAGGCCGGGACGATCGCGAGAAGCGGAGCCGTTAGCAGCACGAGCAAGAACGGAGCCACGACCAGGTCCCCCATTGCGTCGCCGGTCCACCAGAGGAACCATGAGAAGCGAAAGGACCCCGGCAGGTTGTCCGCGATCCACAGCGCCGTTACGCCAATGGTCGCGCTGACCGTAGTGCTCACGATTGCGCCGAGCAGGATCAGAGCGATTACGTCTCGAACTCGATCGAGCGCGGCGCGGAAGCGAGCGAGCTCCAGAAGGGCGCTGCCGACGACTGCCTCGAGGGTGTTTCCGACCGCGATCGCAAGCGCAAGCGGGATCGACGCACCGTCCGTGGCGTTTGCGATGAATGCCGCGACCAGGATCGCGGGCCACAGACGGCGGCCGAACAGGATCATCGACGCGAGCGCGATTCCCGTCGGCGCCCACACGGGCGTGATAACGCCGTGCGCCACCGACAGCGCAAGCCCGAGCTTTGCCGCGCCGACATAGACGCTCCCGACCGCCAAAAGAACGAGCGCGTCGACGAGACGGGTCCCGCCGGTCGGCCGTGCTCTAGAGAATCGCCGCAGAATTTCGCTTCCGGTCACACGTGTTCGCGGGACCGTATCTCCCGCGCCAGCCACTTCTCAAGGGCAGCGGAAGCCTGTGTGACGGGTTTGACGCTCTCCGTGTCGCGCGCGCGAACGACGTGTCGAAAGCGCTTCCTTAGCGTCGGAAACGCAGGCACCACCAGATGAGAAGGAGTGAGTGACATGACCGAAACAGCTGTTGCCGTCAGGAGCTGGTTTCCCAGTCGAGGCCGTGACGTAGCGCGGCCGTCCTCCGGGTCTGTCCGAGCCTATTTCGAGCGCCGCCGTCGGCGAAACCCGGAGCTCGCCAAGGCTGTCGCATACGTGCAGAAGTATGTGGCGCAGGCGCGAGACCTCTTGGACCTCGACGCGGCGCTAACCCCACTTCGAACGGCCAATTCGCGCCAGCGACTGGAGGAGTTGACGCGGATAGACGTTGGAAACCTCACGATCGACGGGGCTTGGGAGCTGGCGAACGAGCTCAAACGCGAGCTGCTCCTGGCTGGGGACGCGTCGTACGTCTGGGCGCAGCTCGAATACGAGGCCGCGCGGGACAAGAAGCCGAACAAGTGGCACCGCTGGAGCGACTACTTCGCGTCGAAGAAACTGCGGGGCCTCATCGCGGCGCGGACAAACGGAACTGTCACGGAATCAGCCCATCTCGACGCAGTCCGGTCCTTGATGAAGCTCTATGAGCTCCGCGCGGAGTCGGGGCTGGAACGGCGCGTCCGTGCCGCGCAGAAGTTTCGCTATCTCACGGCTCTGATCCCGATGCTGTTCGTAGGGCTCATGCTGCTCACAGCGGGCATTTACGAAAGCGGGCGAGAAGGCATCTGGAAGGCGATTTGGGTTGCGGCCAGCGCCGGCGCGCTGGGAGCCACACTCAGCGGGACCTTTCGCGTTCGGGATCGCCTGATCGAGCTCGACGATCTCCGTTCGTTCTGGCCGGCGATGCGAGTCCAACCGTTGATCGGCGCAACCGCGGGTCTTGTCACGTTGTTCGTGCTCGAGACCGGCGCGGTGGAGCTCGGCGCCAAGCAGACGGCGTCGTGGGCCGCTCTCGCGCTCTTCACCTTCGTCGCGGGCTTCTCGGAGCCGTTTTTCCTCGGGCTCGTGCAGCGAGTGGCCGTGATCCCGGATAAGCAGGCTGGCGGAATGAGTTAGCCGCCCTTCTGCGTTTACATCTGGCTATGGGCCAGTTGCTGAAGCAGCGGGCACGGGCGGCGGCCGTCGTGGTCGCAGCGGTTCTCGCGGGCGCGCTGCCGCTGATCGGGCTCGTCTCTCTGCTGCTGCGCTCCCAGCTCGACCCCCACCTGGAGAACTACCGCGTGCACTTCGTGGTCTTCGGGATCGCGGGCGCTGTCGCCTTCGTTCTGGGCTATGCGGCGGGGGAGGCGGCCAATCGCCGCGGGGACGCTCGCGTATTGCTCTTGTCTCTGGCCTTCATGGCCACCGGGGGGTTCTTCGCGCTTCACGCCATCGGGACACCGAGCATCTTGTTCTCGGAGGACTACGCAGGCTTCCAGGTCGCGATTCCCGTGGGACTGCTGGTCAGCGCTGTCTTTGCAGCGGGATCGGCGTTCGTCGATGTCCGTCCGGAGATCGCGCCGCTCGTGATGCGCCACCGGAGGCTCTTGCGTCTGGCAGTGGTAATTGCCATGGCGGGCTGGTTCCTCTGGACGGTCGCGAAGCTCCCGCCGCTGCATCGGCCAGGGAGCGAAGCCGCCACGGGCACGCTGCTCGCCGCCATGGCGATCGTTGGGACGATCGTCTACGGCGTCAGCGCTGCGAGGTACTGGAGCATCTTCCGCAACCGCTGGACCCTGCTCCCCGCGGCAGTCATCGCCTGTTTCCTGCTGCTCTCCGAGGCGCTGATCGGAGTAGCGGTCACGGGCGAACGCAAATGGCACGCGAGTTGGTGGGAATGGCACGGCCTCATCCTCAGCGCCTACTTGATCATCGGCTTTGCCGCTCAGCGCCAGTGGCGGGACGAACGCTTCCGGCACCTCTACCTGTCGACCACGCGTGAGCGCCGCCAGGACATCAGCGTCCTTTTCGGCGACCTCGACGGGTTCACTGCCTTCTCCGAGCGCTCGACTCCGACCGAGGTCGCGACAGTGCTCAACGCCTACTGGGGTGTCGCCGCGCCGCTGATCACTCGCCGCTTCGGCGGCGAGCTGGAGAAATTCATCGGCGACGGCATGATGGCCGTCTTCAACGGCCGAGGCGACCAACCGGACCATGCCGAGCGGGCTGCGGGTGCCGCCTTGGCGCTGCAGCGAGAGCTCGCGCCGATCGCCGCGCAGCATCCGGACTGGCCGCGGATGCGCGTCGGCGTCAACAGTGGGGAAGCGGTTGTCCGCGAGATCGGAGGCGAGGGCCACGTCGCCTATCCGTTGGTCGGCGACACGATCAACACTGGCGCGCGCCTGGAGGGTGTCGCTCCTGTCGGCGGAGTGCTGATCGGCGCTGAAACCTACGACCAACTGCCGGCCGGAGCGGTTGTCGAAGAAAGGCCGGGACTCCGGGTCAAGGGCAAGGCCGACGTAATCCATGCGTACGTCTTGCTCGCTCTCTGCTAGACGAGGCAAACGCTAGAGAGCGACACCGATCCGCCGCCGGAGCGGGGCGTTGCCCCGCGGGAGGCAAACAGACCAGAGAAGCCGTGGAAGAGGCGAGCGAGAAGCCGGCTCCGCCGACGTGCGAGCTAGCGCG
>DASSXA010000074.1:0-6835 GCA_035704315.1 Gaiellaceae bacterium | reverse complement strand
TCGGAGGCCTCCTGCTCGACGACGACGGCGCGGTCCAACCGGTCACGGATCGACCTGATCCGATGCTCCAACAGCCCCTGCTCGTTCTTCGCGGCGTAGGTACTCGAAATTCTCGGTGAGATCGCCGAAGCCCCTGGCGGTCGCGCTCGCCTGAACGACCTCGCCGCGCCGAGGGCCTTCCAACTTCGCGAGCTCGGACTCGAGCTGCCGCTTTTGCGCGGGCGTCATCGGCTCGGGCTTCTCGTCTGGCATCGTCGGAGGGTACCGCGGCTACCCTGGCTGGCCATGTCTACACCCGGTCCAGCACTCGCCCGCCGCGACGATCTGCGGAACGTTGCGATCGTCGCGCACGTGGACCACGGGAAGACGACGCTCGTCGACGCGCTTCTCTGGCAGTCCGGCTCGTTCCGGGAGAACCAGGAGGTCGCCGACCGCGTGCTCGACTCGATGGACCTCGAGCGAGAGAAGGGCATCACGATCCTCGCCAAGAACACCGCCGTCCGGATCGCCGGCGTGAAGGTGAACATCATCGACACACCGGGCCACGCCGACTTCGGCGGTGAGGTCGAGCGGGGTCTCACGATGGTCGACGGGGTGCTGCTGCTCGTGGATGCGAGCGAGGGGCCGTTGCCCCAGACCCGGTTCGTGCTCCGCAAGGCGCTCGAGGCGCGGCTGCCCGTCGTGCTCGTCGTGAACAAGGTCGACCGTCCGGACGCGCGCCCGGCCGAGGTCGTGAACGAGGTCTACGAGCTCTTCCTCGACCTCGACGCCGACGAGTCCCAGATCGACTTCCCGATCGTGTACGCCAACGCGCGAGAGGGCCGGGCCGGCTTCGCGCCCGACCAGCTCGCTCCCGATCTCCAGCCGCTCGTCGAAACCCTGCTCGCGACGGTCCCGGCACCCTCGTACGACCCGGAGCATCCGCTCCAGGCGCTCGTCACGAACCTCGATGCGTCGCCTTATGTCGGCCGCCTGGCCCTGCTGCGCGTCCAGCACGGGACGATCCGGAGGGGCGAGCGGGTCGCCTGGTTCAGGGCCGACGGGACGATCGAGCGCGCGCGCGTGACCGAGCTTTACGTGACGGAGGCGCTCGACCGCGTGCCCGCCGACGAGGCGGGGCCCGGCGAGATCGTCGCGCTTGCCGGCCTGCCAGAGGTCACGATCGGCGAGACGATCGCGGACGCCGAGGATCCGCGGCCGCTCCCGGTCAGCTCGGTCGACGAGCCGTCGCTCTCCGTGACCCTGGGGATCAACACGTCTCCGCTCGCCGGAACCGAGGGCGACAAGCTGACGGCGAGTGCGCTGATCGGCCGGCTCGAGCAGGAGCTCGTCGGGAACGTCTCGCTTCGCGTCCTCCCCACGGCCCGTCCCGACGTCTGGGAGGTGCAGGGCCGTGGCGAGCTCCAGCTCGCCGTCCTCGTCGAGATCATGCGCCGCGAGGGTTTCGAGCTCACGGTCGGCAAGCCGGAGGTCCTGACGCGCGAGGTCGAAGGCACGACGCAGGAGCCGGTCGAGCGCGTCGCCATCGACGTCCCGGAGGAGTACATCGGCGTCGTCACTCAACTGTTCGCGCTGCGGAAGGGCCGGTTGCAGCAGATGGTCAACCACGGGGCAGGCTGGGCGCGAATGGAGTACCTGGTGCCGGCCCGCGGGCTGATCGGATTCCGGACCGAGTTCCTCGCGGAGACTCGCGGAGCCGGAATCATGCACCACGTCTTCGAGCGCTGGGAGCCGTGGCACGGCGAGCTGCGAACGCGCCTCACTGGCAGCCTGGTCGCTGACCGGCGAGGCCACGCGACGGCATTCGCGATCGCAGCGCTCCAGGAGCGCGGATCGCTGTTCATCTCTCCGCGCAACGAGCTCTACGAAGGCATGGTCCTCGGTGAGAACGCCCGGGGCGAGGATCTGGACGTGAACGCGACCAAGGTGAAGAAGCTGACGAACATGCGCTCTGCGAATGCGGACGAGCTCGTCCGGCTCATCCCTCCCCGCCCCCTCTCCCTCGAGCAGGCACTGGAGTTCATCCGGGAGGATGAGTGTGTCGAGGTGACGCCGAAGAGCATCCGCCTGCGCAAGGTCGAGCTCTCTGCGACGAAGCGCCAGACACTGGCCTCCCGCCGCAAGCGCGAGCGGGACGCCGCGCCCGCTTAAGCTTCGGGAATGGAGCTAGCCGGACTCGAACCGGCGACCTCCTGGGTGCGATCCAGGCGCTCTCCCAGCTGAGCTATAGCCCCGCGCGAGCCTCAGTGTAGCTTTGCTTCGGCCCGGGCCCACGAACGCAGGGTTCCGTTCTGCGAGCAACGTCTTAGGTTTCGCCGACCGTGCATAGGGCACTCTCTGAGAGTCGGAGGAGGGTCGGCCTCACGCCGACCGCTCCTGAAACCGGTTCGAGTTTCGATCCCAGAGGGAAGGAGGAATCCATGTCCGTCGCCACCGACGCCGGCGCTTCGGTCGAGGGCCAATCTGTGGCGTCCGGGGCGAGCGGCACGCGGCGTCTTGACATGGACTTGATCGCAGCAGTCGACAGCGCGCTCGAGGTGCTCCACGGAAAGTGGAAGGTGCACCTCGTTTTCGCTATGGCACGGGGCATTCACCGCCACAGCAGACTGCTCGAGTGCCTGCCCGGTGTCTCGAAGAAGGTCATGACCGAGTCCCTTCGCGCCCTCGAGCGCGACGGTCTCGTCGCCCGCAAGATCTTCGCCGAGGTGCCGGTGCGCGTCGAGTATTCGCTCACGCCCCTCGGCTGGTCGATCACCGAACCGCTCATCGCCCTCTCCGAGTGGGGCGCCGCCTACGCCGATGAGGTCGAGTCGGCTCGATCCCGGTATGAGTTCGACGGCCCGGGCAACGGGCTTCCGAACAAGGATTCGAACCCGCTCGCTGCCGCCTAGCAATACACTTCGCCTCCGACCCGGCGAGCATCGATACGCGATGCGGCCGCAGTAAGAGGCGGTTGAGCGACTACCACTACGAAATCGTCGCCCCTCATCGCGCAGGCCAGGAGCGCGTACATCGGTACGCGAGCGACGAGCCGCTCGAGGTTGGTGCCGTCGTGCAACTCGAGGGCCGTTACTGGCTGATCGAGACGATTGAGCCGAGCGGGAGAGCCTTCGCCAAGCCCGGGCGCTACCGCCTCACGCTCCGCCATCCCAACGCGCCGGAGGAAGCGGGAGCGTTCCGCCGCTTCCGCCCGGATGCGCCCAGCCTCGGGCATACCTTCTCGACCGTGGAGGACGGTCGTCCGGTCAACTGGCAAGTCCGCGACCAGCGGCTTGCCCGCGACGATCAGGGCGAGATCTATCTCGAGCTGATCGCAGAGCGGAACTTCGAGGAGCTCGAGGAGCTGCCCGACCACGAGCTCGAGCATGCGCTTGCCAGGCGCCGGGACGAGGAGCCTCCGGAGAGCGCGGCGGCCACGCTCGACCGGGCCGAACAGGCCGGCCTCTCGATCGAGCTCGTTTCCCTCGAGCCCAACGATGAGCCGGACTGGGAGGAGGCCGCCCGCTGGATCGACGCGCTCGTCATCGAGGAGATCAACGACGATCTCGTGGTGCTCTGCGGCGTCGATCCCGAGCGGGACTCGCCCGAGACGTGGATAACGATCGTCAAGGAACGACTTCGGTCCGACCTCGAGAGCTTTCGGGCGGACGTGGAAGGCGAGCAAGACCAGATCGAGGAGTGGAGCTTCCGGGGCGGCTCGATCTTCGTCTCCGTGGGCACCGAGGACGACGAGGCCGACCCGAACCGCGGGCACGGGTGGATGTCACGGCTCGTCGACGGCGGCGTGCTCGCCGCCGCCAACTTCAGGCGCGTCCGCAAGGCTGACATCCAGTAGCTTCGGCCGGTGGCCGCTGAGCGCGTTCTCACCGAGCGCGAGCTCAACCGCGCGCTTCTGGTGCGCCAGCTGTTCTTGAAGCGTGCCCGGCTCTCGATCCCGAAAGCGCTCGAGCGCGTCGGCGGGATCCAGGCTCAATACGCGCCGTCGATGTACATCGGGCTCTGGTCGCGGCTGGAGCCGTTCCAACGCGACACGTTGACGCGCGCCCTCGAGCGCCGGTCGGTGGTCCAGGCGACGATGATGCGCGCGACCATCCACCTGGTCTCGAAGGCCGACTTCTGGCCGCTTCTCACGGCGATTCGCGACGAGCGGCTCAAGTGGTGGGAGCGCGTACACCCGGCATCCGATCCGCGTGAGATGCGGGCGGCGGCGAACCGCCTCCGCCGGTTTCTCGCCGACGGCGCGCGTCGGCGCAGAGAGGTGGAGGAGCTGCTCGGGCGGCAGGCAGCGCTCGGGATCGGCGCCTACGTCGATCTCGTTCGTGCGCCCCCTTCGGGCACCTGGGAGCAGCGTCGAGCCGACCTGTACGCACTTGCCGAAGACTGGGTTCCCTGCCCGAGAATCGAACGCGACCAGGCTCTCGACCACTTGATCAGGCGGTACCTCACCGCGTTCGGGCCGGCTGCGAAGAAGGACATCGCCGACTGGGCCATGCTCTCGGTCAGCGAGGTCGACCGCGGCCTCGAACGCATCGAGCTCCGGCGTTTTCGGGACGAGACCGGCAAGGAGCTGCTCGATCTGCCGCGAGCGCCGATTCCCGACGCCGACGCACCCGCGCCGCCGCGGTTCCTCCCCGTCTGGGACGCGACGCTGCTAGTACACGCCCGCCGCACGGGGATCCTTCCCGAGGAGTATCGGCCGCTTGTGTTCAACGTCAAGACGCCGCAGTCCGTGAACACGTTTCTGGTCGACGGGCGGGTCGCCGGGACGTGGCGCCACGAGGCGGGTCGGGTGAAGCTCGATCCGTTCGAGCCCGTTCCTCGCCGCGTCCGGTCTGAGTTGGACGAGGAGGCCAAGCGTCTCGCCGCGTTCTACGCCTAGGACGCTGACGCAGAGGGAGCTGAACCGGGCGACGCTCGCCCGCCAGCTGCTGCTCGAGCGCTCCCGGCTCAGCGTTCCCCGCGCGGTCGAGCGGCTGTGCGCGATGCAGGCGCAGTCGGCGCGGGAGGCCTACATCGGGCTCTGGTCGCGGCTCGATGGATTCGAGCGATGCGCGTTGACGCGCGCGCTCGAGCGGCGCCGGGTCGTCCGGGCGAGCCTCTTCCGCGTCACGCTGCACTACGTCTCAGCGACGAACCATCCGGCGTTCGCCGCGTTGACTCACCACCGGTGGCGCGATGAGCTCCTCCGTGAGGGCCTCCCCGCGGACGACATGGTCGCGCGGATCGAGCGGCTGGCGGGACACGGAACGTTCACGTATGCGGACGCCGCCGCCGTGGCGCCGGAGCTCGCCCGTCGCCCGTTCCGTGTGCGCTGCGTCACCCCGCTCGTCCACGTCCCGCCCTCCGGCACGTGGGGCGAGACGCGCGTGCGACTCACGACGGCGGAGCGCTGGCTGGATGCGCCGGCACCGGCGCCGGCCGAGGCCGCAGCGCTCCTCGTCAAGAGCTACCTCAGCGCTTTCGGGCCGGCCACGCGGCAGGATCTCCTCAAGTTCGCCGGCTTGCGCGTCGCGGACGTCAGACCCGGCCTCGACGCGCTCGACGAGCAGCTGCTTCGGTTTCGCGACGAGCAGGGTCGCGAGCTTTTCGACCTTCGGCGCGCACCGAGGCCGGCGGCGGAGACCCCCGCGCCGGTGCGGTTTCTCCCCAGGTGGGACGCGCTCCTGCTTTCGCACGCGGACCGGACGAGGGTCCTGCCCCCGGAGTACCACCCCGAGGTGATCAAGGCCGGTTACGTGTTCTCCACCTTGCTGGTCGACGGGATGGTTGCGGGCGTCTGGAAGGCCGAGCGGCGGCGGGTGAAGCTCGAGCCGTTCGCTCCTCTCCCCCGCTCGACCAGACGCGAGGCCGAGGAGGAGGCGCGTCGACTACAGGCGTTCCTGGCTTAGCTCGGCGTAGAAACGCCCGGCCGCGCGCGGGATCGCCTCCGGCCAGCCGACCTCGACGCAAGTGTCTGCGACCTCGTCCATCTCCGGCGCCCAACGCCAGGCCCGATCGGCCATCCGGGGAAGCCGGTCCTCGGTTACCCCCTCGGCTGCAAGTTGGTCCTCGACCCCGTAGGCCCGCGCGATGGCGTGCGCTTGGGCGGTCAGGGCGATGCCGATCTTGTTCCATCCTCCGAAGGCCATCTTCAGCGCCGAGGCAGCGCCGATCTCCGCGTCGAGCGGGATCGCCTCGACGTCGGTGCCCTGGAACAGCTTCGCGACCTCCTCGGCCCCTGGCCCGGCGAGGTAGAGGTGGATGCCTTTCGAAGCGATGATCGACCCGTCCACGACGCGCTCTCCGAGCGCCGCGATCCGCCGCATACGCTCGGGCGTGATCGCGTTCGCTTCCACGAACGTGCCGACGAAGCCGAGTGCCAAGACCCGTTCGGCGACCTCCTCGGCGATCGCCGGCGGGCAGATGCTCAGAACAATGTCGGCCGCACGGACGAGCTGCTCGACGGAGCCGACGTCGCGGAAGCCCGCGGCTCTCTTCGCGGTCGCCTCGCTCCGCCCTTCGCCGGCCCAGAGCACCTCCGCTTGCACAGCCGTACCGACCGCCGCTCCCATGGCGCCTGGGAAGAGCAGGCCGACTCGGGTCACAGCCGCTCGATGTGCGAGCCGCCGAGGATGCGGCCCCCGCCGTCGTCGAAGCGCACCCAGGCTTTCCCCTTGCCGTCGTAGTCCGGCGACCAGACGACGATCGTCCCCTGTCGGTCACCGACGCGGCAGCGCTCGCTACCCTCGGGCTCGACGCCGCGCCACACGCGGACGAATGGGTTCTCATCCCACTCGCGGCCGATCGTCGTCGCCTCGGTGTGGCCTGGGAGAACGCGCGTGTCCGGCGGGAGCTC
>DASSXA010000058.1:0-12933 GCA_035704315.1 Gaiellaceae bacterium | reverse complement strand
ATCGCGGTCGAAGGTGAGAGCGCTGTCGGCTTCTTCGTGATCGAGGACGGACAGGCGAGGGTGACCGTACAGGGCGAGCAGCGCCGCATGCTCGGGCCCGGCGACTATTTCGGCGAGATCGCGCTCATCACGCAGGGCGCCCGCACCGCGACCGTTACGGCCGCCACGGAGCTCAAGACCTTCGGCATGACCTTCTGGGAATTCCGGCCGCTCGTCGAAGAGACGCCGAGCATCGCCTGGAAGCTGCTACAGGGCGCTGTCAAGCAGTACGACCAGTCGCAGCCCGAGTAGCGACCCTGATCTCAGCGACGACCTAGTCGACTCTCGCGGGCCAACCGAGCACCAAGCTCGACGAGATCCTCACGTGCCCGCTTCGGCTCACCGCTGAGCTCGTACACCTCCACGCCTTCGGGCCACTCGATCACGCGCCCGCCGAAAAGCACGCAGCGGACGCAGGCGTCGCCACACTCGGCCAGAACAGCCGCCGGCGCCTTACCCATGAACGTCGACTGATCGATGGTGCCCTCCCCGGTCACGACGGCGTCGGCTTCCCGCAACCGATCGCGGAAGCCGATCAGATCGAGAACGAGCGGCGCACCCTCGACGAGCTCAGCGCCCAGCGCGGCGAACGCGGCTCCCAAACCGCCGGCCGCGCCGGCTCCCGGCAGATCTCGGTACGGCGCCAGCGTCGCGTTACCAAGCCGCCGCTCGAGCTCCCCGAGTTGCTCCGGCATCGCCCCCTTCTGCCGCGCGAAAACCCGCACGGCGTCGAGCAACGGCGCCCGAACGTCGCACGCGGCCCGCAGCGGAATCGGAATCGCATCCACCACCTCCAGCAACCCCGCTCCGCCGTCGACCGTGGCCGTCCCGCCCAGAAAGACGATCAGCTCGGCCGGGCCGGCAGCCAGAGCAGCCTGGATCAGCTCCCCGAGCCCGCGGCTCGAGGCGCGCATGACATCCCGCTCCCCCTCCGCGACGAGCCCCAGCCCGATCGCCTCTGCCGACTCGACGGCCGCAACTCCGCCGGGAAGAAGCAGCCATCGAGCGCCAACCTCCCGGCCCAGCGGATCCGACACCACCGCCTCGCCCCACTCGCCCCCGAGCGATGCGTGGAGCACCTCCAGCGTCCCCTCACCGCCGTCCGCGACGGCCAGTTCGACCGCCTCTCCCCCGTCGGACCGGAACCCCTCGGCCAGCGCCGCGGCCGCCTCACGCGCGGACAGGACTCCTTTGAGGCTAGCGGGAGACGCCAGCGCGCGCACGGGCGCGTTCCGGCTCCTCAGCCGGCTCTTCCTCCCGATCCGCCTCGATCCGTTGGAGCATGGCCAGGGACAGTCCCTCCCGCGTGAGGAAGAGGAGGCCGATGCCGACGCCGACCGACATCTCGAGCACCTGGAGGCCGAGCCCGAAGGCGATCCCGGTCGCGTATGGCACGCCGTAGGAGCGCAGCGGCAGGGCTACCACCGCTTGGAGCAGGCCGATGTTGCCGGGCCACAACGGGAAGAGGTTTGCGACGTTCATCAGCAGCAGGACGACGCCGGCAGCCGGCAGGTGCTCGTTGATCCCGAACGCGTACATCGTCGCCCACACGGCGAGGAGCTGGAGGAACCACCCCAGTGTTTGGAGCAGCGCCGCAGCCACCGCAGCGCCGGGCTCCCGCATCACGTTCAGGCCCAGGCGAGCCATCGCCAGCAGCCTCCTCGCCGCTCGGGCGCCCTCGGGCAACGGCCGGTGCTCGAGCCCGGCGACGAGGATCGTCACGAGGAAGAGCGCGACGCCGACGACGATCACGATCAGAAGGCTCGTGATCGCCCACTCCGGGATCTTCGCCGTGGCCAGCACGTAGCCGGTCAGCAGCAGCGCGGGAATGATGTCGAACAGCCGGTGCGCGAAGACCGACCCGAGCAGCCGGCCCGTCGCGCCCGCTCCACGCGGCATGTCCCGCGTCAGTACGGCTACTCGCGCGAGCTCCCCGATCCGCCCGGGTAGCGCTGCGTTCGCGAGCAGGCCGATCGAAAAGGCGGAGAAGATCCGCGGAAACCGGGGCATCTGCTCCTCGGGCAGCGCCTGATCGATGACGGTCCGCCAGGCCAGCGCTCGCACGAGGACCGACAGCAGATTCAGACCGATCGCCGCGGCGATCCAACCCCATGAGACGAGTTCGAATGCCCTTCCGACGTCGCCCCAGTCGGGCCCGCGCCACCAGACCAGCCCGATGATGGTGACAAGCGAGGAAAGGACGAAGAGAACGCGGAGGAACCAGTTCCGTGGAAACAGTGTCACGCCACTGCCGGCACGCGCCCGAGGACACGCTCGTAGACCCCAAGCAGCCGGCGGCCCACCTCCTCCCACGAATAGCGTTCCTCGGCGATCCGGCGCGCGGCGAGCCCGAGCCGGCACCGCCGGTCCTCGTCGGCTAGCAGCTCGACGATCGCGTCCGTAAGCGCCCGAGGATCGCCGGGCGGAACCGTCATGCCCGTCTCCGGTGACATGACATCACGGTAGCCCTCGATATCGGAGGCCACCACCGGCGTGGCCGCGGCGAAGGCCCGCGTCAGCACCATCCCGAAGCTTTCACCGCCCAGGGACGGCGCCGCCATCGCCTTCGCGGAGAGCAGCTCCTCGGTCAGACGCTCCTGGGAAAGGAAGCCGAGGCCGTCGATGCCGTCGTCCGAGACGCGCTGCCGGGCGATCAACAGGCGCACGGCGAGCGGATCGGCGCCGATGACCCGCAGCCGAGCGCCTGTGCGCCGCCGGATCTCCGGCCAGGCCCGAAGCAGCACGGGGAGGCCCTTGCGCGCGTCGTGCCGGCCGACAAAGAGGATCCGGTCCTCCCGGCCCGACGGATCGGCTTCCGGCGGGATGAGCACACCGTTCGGGATCACCTCGTATCGGCCGGGCGCATACCGCTCCGCCGTCGCCCGAGCGCGCTGGGAGACGGCGATCCGCGCATCGATCCGATCCAGCAGGAAGCCCCAGAGCGGCATCCCGTACTTCGCCCAGTTCAACTCGCCCGAGGCATGAAAGGTCGCGACGACCGGAGAGCGGGCCAACGCCAGTGTCCCGATCGAGAGGACCGGGGTCATCGGCTCGTGTACGTGGAGCAGATCGAACCGTTCCCGCTCGAGGACCCGCCTGATGCGCAGCACCGACCGCGGGCCGAGAATGATGTTCGGCAGCGAAGCGTTCGCCGGCACAATCGCCGAGCGCCCGACCGGAATCACGTCGGGCGGCGGAGGCCCGTCGCGTCCGACCCTCGGGTGGAGGGCGCGAGTGAACTGCCCGGGCGGATCGTTGCCCATGATCGTGCGGGTCTCGACACCTAGCCCCCGCAGCGTCTGCGCCTGCAGCTCCGCGTGCTCGACGACCGCCCCCCAGAACGACCACGAGTACGGGACGACGATGCCGACCTTCACCGCGGGGAGGCTATCGCGCTCTCGCCATACTCCCCTCGTGCTTCCCGAGTCGCCGCTGGAATCGACCGAGTACGGACTCGTCCCGACCGGGAAGGGTTGGTTCGTGCTCAACGCGCGCGAAGCACCCTGGTACGCGCGTGATCGCCGTGGTTTCTACTGCGAGTTCGAAGGTTTCCCGGAGCACGAGCCGGACTTCTCGCAGCTAGGGATCAACATCACGGTGCTGGGGCCAGGCGAGCCGATGGGGATGTATCACTGGGAGGCCGACCAAGAGGACTTCCTGGTGATCGCCGGCGACGCGCTGCTCGTCGTGGAAGGAGAGGAACGGCCTCTCCGTCAGTGGGATTTCGTCCACTGTCCACCGGGCACGCAGCACACGATCATAGGCGCCGGGCGGACCGGGTGCGTCGTCGTGGCCGTCGGTGCGCGCGACCGCTCAACCGGTCCGGACTGGGGCGCGTACACGGTGGACGAAGCCGCGCTCCGCCACGACGCAGGCGTCGAGCAAGAGACGACCGACCGCGACGAGGCCTATGTGCGGTTCGGGCCGTCCGAACGATCCAGCTACCGCGACGGCTGGCTTCCATGAACGAAGACGACTGCGTCTTCTGCGATCTGACGCAATTCCGTGCGGCCGATGTGTGCATCGAGAACGCCTACTGCCTCTACGCCTCGACACGCGATCCTCGCGATCCGCCAGACGTGCTGCCCGGATGCGGCGTCATCATCCCGATCGCTCATCGGACATCGCCCTTCGACTTCGTACCTGAGGAGTGGGACGCAACGCACGACCTGCTCCTCAAGGCGAAGGCGGCGCAGGACGAACGCCTCGCGCCGGACGGCTACACCCTGATTTGGAACTGCTTCTCGGAGATCGGGCAGCCCATGCACCACGCGCACCTGCACGTCATCCCTCGCTTCGACGACGAGCCGCTGGCAAACCAAGGCGGACGGTCGGCGATCAAGGTGCCAGAGAACCGACGACCTGATCCATCGCGCCCCGGGGGCGGCCGGGCGCAGCTGTTCGGGCCACCGACACCGGGCCAGCGCTAGACGCAGCTTCGCCCGGAAATACCGCCCGAAGAAGTGGTTGTCTCAGAGGCGGCGAGCGGAATACTCGAGGCTCCCGTGATCCCGAAGGGTTGTTCCACGTTCCGATGCGCCTGGGCCGTATCAGTGGCATACCCCGGCAAGACCTGGCAGCGCGTGCGCTGATTCAGCGCCACCACTCCGGAAAGCTCTCGCTGTCTTCAATCCGATTGATGTCGGCGTAACGTTCTTCCGGCGTCTGGTCGAACCGGGGACGGTCAGCCTGACGGCGGCGGCGCCTGCGAGCGAGCGGCCGCCGCTTTCCTTCTAGGACCGACACCGCGGCCAGAGCAGCGGTCTCGCCGGTCGATCGCGCCTCGTCCTTCAGGGACAGCTTCCCGGCCAGGACCCACACCCGGATCATGTCCTCGTCGGACATCTGCAGCGGCATGGAGTACAGCGCGTCCTCACCGAACGACCACAGTTCCTCCGCGAGTGTCCACCTGTCGATCTCGACGAGGGTCACACCCGGATCTCTGCGTGCGAAGGCGAGCAGTTTGCGCAAACGTCGAATGGGGTCGACCTCCCGTTCCGGCCTGAGGCGCCATGTTGCTTTCTTGTGACACGATCCATGGTCGTGGATACGAGTCGGATCGCCGCATTTCCGATCTTCGCTGATCTTCCTGCGGCCGAGCTCGACGAGCTCGCGGCCGCGATGAACGAAGCAGAGATCGAAGCGGGTGCCAAAGTCATCACGGATGACGACTACGGAACAGCGGTCTACTTCATCGAACAAGGAGAGGCCGATGTCCTGACTGACGGTAGCGAGGCGACCCAGGCTCTCGGGCCCGGCGACACGTTTGGCGAAATCGGGCTCCTCCTGACGGGACAGCGGACGGCCACGGTGATGGCGCGCACGCCGATGCAGCTCCTGTCGCTCTCCGGTCAGGACTTCGACCGCATCCGAGCACGTGTACCCGAGCTCGAACGCTCGCTGCGTCGACTCAGTGTTGAGCGCACGCGTCGGTAAGCGCAGTGACGCGGGACGCCGCTTGTAGTTGCGGGCAGCTGCGTCTGACGGCGGAAGGCGAGCCGGTTCGCAAGCGAGTACGTCCGTATCTCCGACGCGGGTGGAGCAGCGACGTTCTCCTTCTGCCCCGAGTGCGGCGCGACGGTCTCTACAAGACGGAGGCACAGCCGGAGCTCATCGCCGTTCCCGTGGGCGCGTTCGCGGATCCGGACTTTCCAGCGCCAAAGGTGTCCGTCTGGGAGGCGCGCCGGCACCGGTGGCTAGTGCTCCCCGAGGGCATCGAGCACCTGGATTGATCAGCCCATCAGCTCCTTGAACGCGGGTTCGTCGCGAATTGGATCGAAGTCGGGATCGTCCTTTGCGTAGGAGCGAGCCAGATCCGTCAGTCCGATCGCTTGCCGAAGATGTTCGATCGCGTCGGTTGTCCGGCCTGCAAGGCTCTCGGCGCAAGCGAGGTTGTACAACAGGTTCGAGTACTTGGGCTCGCCGTCGAGCAACTCGCGCCCGCGATCGGCCGCCTCGGCGTACTTTCCGGCCTCGTAGAGCGGTCTGATCGGACCCCAGAGCTCCCAGCCGTCGGGCTCGTAGGCCTTTCCGGGAACGCCCCCGACCGCAATGAGCGTCGTGCCGGCCTCCTCGGCGAACGCCGTTCGCCTCACCTCGGGCCGGACGTAGACGAGCGTGCCGGCGGGCGCGTCCAGACGCTCGCCGTCGAGCTCGAAGACCGCTCGCCCTCGTTGTACGAGATAGAGCTCCTCGGCCCCGTCGTCCGACTCGTCGTGCTCGTTGAGGATCCGATCGCCCGCCTCACGGGCGGTCCACGAGTTGATGCCGAAGGCCGTGATGCCGAAGTGGTGCCGCACCGGCCGGTAGGGCTCACGGCCGTCGGTCAGCTCTTCGATCCCGTCCAGGTGCGCTACCTCGTAACCGCTCATGTAGGCCTCCTTCGAGTTGTTGAGTCGCTCACGGCAAGAAAACTACGGATTGCGCCAGCGTTCAGGCGTAGCGTCGAAGCCGCAGCTCGGCGCGTTGCTCTTCGTTCCAGGCGTCGAGGATCGCCACAGCCTCTACCGGTGAGCGACGCAGCGCCCGGGCGACGGAATCGCCGCGCCTGCCCGAGGCCAATCGGATAGGAGTGCGCCGCCTCAGGGACGTAGAGCGGACTCGCCGCGCATCCGATCGTGAACGACTCGCGGCTGAATCCTGAGGGGCTCAAAACGAAACGCCGCCAAAGACGATCGACGGGTAAGGCGTAGACGTACGCGTCCTTGAGGGCGAACCCGGACAGGTACGGCATCAGGTGCTTTCGTGCCAGCTTCGCGAACTCGCGTCCGGTCACGAACGTGATTCTCCAACGCCACGCTCGGATAGGTTCCCGGCGATGGCTACCCGAGAAGCCGCCTGTCACTGCGGGCAACTTCAACTGGAAGCGGAGGGCGATCCCTTCGCGGTCTCGATCTGCCACTGCCTTGCCTGCCAACGCCGGACCGGAAGCGCCTTCGGAATGCAGGCGGGTTACAAGGCGGATCAGGTGCGCGTCGCCGGTCGCTTCAGCGACTACTCGCGAATCTCCGACGAGGCGGACAAGAAGGAACACGTCTTCCATTTCTGTCCTGAGTGCGGCTCACAGGTCTTTTACACGGAGCCGACCGAGCCCGACCTGATCGTTGTTTCGATCGGCGCCTTCGCCGATCCGTCTTTCCCGCCGCCGATCGAGTCGGGATACGACTCACGACGGCACCCGTGGATCACGCTGCCTGCCGAGATCAACCGCTACGCCCCGGAACTATGGGCGCCGCTGAGACCGCTGTACGAGGCAGGCGAGTACGCCGAGGCGGCGGACCGTGGTCAGGAGCTGCTCGAGGCTCATCCCGACTACGCGAACCTGTTCTACAACGTGGCCTGCGTCGAGAGCCTCGCCGGCCGGACGTCTGACGCGCTCGAGCACCTCGGGCGCGCCGTCGAAATGTCGGAGTTCTTCGGAGCCTTCGCGAAGGCCGATTCGGATTTCGATCCGATCCGCAACGAGCCCGCTTTCGAGCGACTGATCGCTACCGCGTAGCGAGGAATTCGAGCACGCGCTGTGTGAGCAGCGCGGCGGCCCGGCCGTCGTGCTCGGCGAAATAGTGCTCTGTGCCGGGATAGATGAAGAGGTCGGCGCCGTCGACGGTGGACGCGAGCCCTCTAGCGATCTCGGAGTCCTCGTCGCCCTCCAGGATGTGCAGCTGGAGCCGCACGCCCTCCGGCCAGGTCGCCGGCCAGTTGTCGCCCCACTCGCCGAGCGGCAGCGCGGAGTAGCAGAGCACCGCGCCGCGCGCGCCCGGCCGCGTCTGGGCGAGCGACTGCGCCGGCAGCGCTCCGAGGGAGAAGCCGACGTAGACAACCTCGTTCGGCAGCGAGTCGACGGCGGCGCGCCCGCGCTCGACCATCGCCATCGGCCCGCCGATCTCCTCGGAATGGGCCATCCCGTCCTCGATCGTGTCGAACGTCCGGTCGTCGAAGAGGTCGGGTGTCTGGACGGTGTGGCCCGCGTCGCGGAGTGCGTCGGCGAAACGGCGGACGGGGACGGTGAGCCCGAGTGCATGGTGGAAGACGACGACCTCAGCCATCGCCGCGGAGCATAAGCAGTCCCTCGGCGCCGTTCGCCAGCGAGGCTGTTCAACCCACAACCGGCGCCTTCGGGCCAAGCGAAGTCAACCTCGTCCTCAGTCGTGGAAGGCGCCGCTGGCGATCGTAGTAGCCCGGAGGCAGCCCCATGCCACGGCCACCTTCGTCCTCGAAGTAGAGGCTAAGCCGACTGGGAAACGACTGCCTGCTCGGGCGGGCGGATCTGCCGCAGCGGCAGATCGACGACGAACGTGGAGCCCTTCCCCTCGGCCGACGTGACCGACAAACGTCCGTCCATGCGCCGGACGAGCTCGCGGCAGATGTATAGCCCGAGACCCGTGCCCCCGACGCCGCGGATCTGCTGCGGATCGACCCGATAGAACTTCCCGAAGATTCGCTTCAGTTCCCCGTCAGGGATGCCGATGCCTTCGTCCCGCACGTTCATCCGCACCCCGGTCCCGTGCGGCTCCAGGAAGACCTCGATGCGACCGCCCGCCGGCGAGTACTTGACGGCGTTGTCGAGCAGGTTCAGCAGCACCTGCCGGAGCTTGTCTCCGTCGCCGTAGACGACCATCGACTCCGGCGCCGCCAGCTCGAAGTCGATGTCGTCGCGCGCGGCGAGCGCGGCCCGAATGGCGTCGATCGCTTCCTGCGCAATGACGGCCAGGTCGACCTCTCGTTGCTTGAACTTCAGTCGTCCGGCCTCGATCTGGTTGGCGAGCAGGATGTCGCCGACGATGCGCGTCAACCGCTCGGACTCCTGCGAGATCACCTCGAGCAGCTCCTGCTCGTCGTCGCCCGCGAGCTCGATGTCCCGACGGCGAAGCGTCTGGGCGCAACCGTAGATCGCGGCAAGCGGCGTGCGCAGCTCGTGGGAAACCGTCGCGATGAAGTCGCTCTTCAACTCGTCGAGCGCCCGTTCCTCGGTGAGGTTTCGGAACGCGTAGACGACGCCGTCCTCGAACTCGACGCCTGAGATCGATAGCCAGAGCTCTTGGTCCTCGATCTCCAGCGGAAGCGTTTTTGGAGCGATGCTTCCGGGACCTGGCTCGGTAGTGACGGGCACCTCCGGGCCGATCGCCTCCCAACCTGGCAGGACCTCCTCTGCCCGATGACCGAGGACGCTGTCCGCGTCGAACCCGATGATCGCCTTGGCAGCCGGGTTCCAGAAGCGGATGACGCCGGCGTCGTCGACGAGGAACACGCCTCGGTCCACGTGATGAAGCACTCTCGCGTGGCGCTCGAGCTCGACGCGCTGTTCGCCGATCTGCCGGTCGAGCCGCCGCATCTGGATCGCGCGCTCGAGTGACCTGACGAAGTAATCCCGGTCGATCGGCTTCTGCACGAAGTCGTAAGCCCCTCCCCGCAGCGCCTGTACGGCCAGGTCGTGCTCCCCGTGCCCCGTAATCAGCAGCGTCGGCATTCCGGGCCGAACATCCTTGATCTCCGTCAGCAGGGCGAGCCCGTCCATGCCGGGGAGCTTGATGTCGCTGACGACAGCGTCGTAGTCGATCTCGCGAATACGATCCAATGCGTCCAGCGCCGTCTCGGCGGTATCGATCTCGATGCCGTTCATCCGCAGGCGCAGCGCCTCGGGAAGCGCCTCGAGCAGCGCGGTGTCGTCATCGACAATGAGAACCCGCGGGTTCACTCGCCTGCCTCCTCGGCCTCCAACGGAAACTCCAGCTCGAAGATCGCGCCCTTTCCAGGTCGGCTGCGCACCGTGATCTGGCCGCCGTGCTCCTGCACGATGCTGTACGCGATCGAAAGCCCGAGGCCGGTTCCCGAGCCGACCTCCTTCGTCGTGAAGAACGGGTCGAAGATGCGCTGCTCGAGACCGGCCTCGATCCCGGGTCCGGTGTCCTCGCAGGTGATCCGCACCGAATCGCGGTCCCGTGACGAGGTGAACCGGATCTCCTTGGGCTCCACATCGACAAGCGCGTCCCGCGCGTTCGTCAGCAGGTTGATGAACACCTGCTCGAGCTGAATCGGGTTCCCGAGCACGGTCAGCTCCCCGGCCCAGAGATCGAGCGAAACGGTGATCCCGCGCATCCGAAGCTGCTCCTGGACAAGCGAGAGGGATTGCTCGATCACCTCGTCGATGTCCACCCGCTCCCATGTGACGGCGGCCGGCCGCCCGAACGTACGAAGGTGGGAGATGATCTCCGTCGCCTTCCGCACCTGCACCATCGTCTTCTCCAGGTCGCTGACCACGCGCTCCCGGTCGAACTTCCCGAGCTCGATCTGATCGATCGCGTTCCCAACGAAGAGCCCGATGTTGTTGAGCGGGTTGTTGAGCTCGTGGGCGACGCCCGTGGTGAGCTCGCCCAACGTCGCCAGTTTCCCGGCCTGGACGAGCTGCTCCTGCTTGTCCTCGAGCTCCTGCGCCGTCTCGCGCAGGTCGCCCATGATGTGGATCATCGCCTTGCGGCTGTCCTCCAGCCTCAGGTTCGACTCGTGGGAGTCCTTGAGGATGTGAAGCAGCGCGCGACGCGAGTTGTCGAGCCGCTCGGTCTGGCGGGCGAGCCGGCTGCGGTCGTCCTCGTAGTCGCCGAGGATGTGGAGCATGGCCCGCCGCTGATCGCCGAGCTTACGGTTCGACACATGGAGGTCGCCCATGATGTTGAGCAGCGCGCGGCGGCGCTCTTCCGCCTGGCGCACGCGGGTCTGGAGCTGCTCGATTTGTGCCTGGAGCTCTTCCGTACCCGAAGCCGCGTCGCCGTTCCCGGCCGCGGCCGGCGAAAGATCCTCCCAGTATTCGGCCATCAAGTAGCTGAGCTTGCCGCCCGCAGCTTGGAGACTTCCTGCTGGAGCCCTTCCAGCTCCTTTTCCAGCGCGATCATCTTCAGCTCGCGCCCCACGACGACCTCCTCGAACTTCTCGAGGTCGAGGATCTTCTCCTGGAGCTCGGTCTTCGACCGCTCGAGGTCGCGCACGACCTCTTCGTACTCGCGCATGTCTCGGAGCACCCCGATCGCGCCGATCACCGCGCCATCCGGATCGCGCAGTGCCGACGCGTTCAAGCTCGTCGGGATCACCTCGCCCGTTGCCGCGCGCGGGTTCAGCTGGGCGTTGCGGGTCACGCCCCGCTCGACCACCTCGCGGAGGGCCGCCGTGAACTCCCGCGTCTCCTCCTCGCTGATGAAGCGCGACAGCGATTGCTCGACCACCTCGTCCCTGCGGAAGCCGAGGAGCTCGGAGACCGCGTCGTTCGCCTCGAGGATCTTCCCCTCGAGGTCGGAGACGAACACCGGGTCCGGGGCGTTCTTGATCAGGCTCTCCGCATAGGCGCGCGCCTTGTCCAACTCGCGCATGTCTCGGAGCACGCCGATCGCGCCGATCACCTTGCCGTCGGTGTCTCGGAGCGCCGAGGCGTTCAGGCTCGTCGGGATGATCTCGCCTGTCGCCGCCCGCGGGTTGAGGCGCGCGTTGCGGGTCACGCCTCGCTCCACCACCTCGCGGAGCGCCGCCGTGAACTCTCGCGTCTCCTCCTCGCTGATGAAGCGGGAGAGCGACTGCTCGACGACCTCGTCCCGGCGGAAACCGAGCAGCTGGGACACGGCTTCGTTCGCCTCGAGGATCTTCCCTTCGAGGTCGGAGACGAACACCGGGTCCGGTGCGTCCTCGATCAGCCGCTGGGCGTACGCGCGCGCCTTGTCCAGCTCGCGCATGTCGCGGAGCACGCCGATCGCGCCGATCACGTTCCCCTCGGAGTCCCGCAGTGCCGACGCGTTCAGGCTCGTCGGGATCACCTCGCCCGAGGCGCTCCGCGGATTCAGCACCGCATCGCGGGTGACGCCGTGCTCGACGACCTCCCTCAGCGCGGCCGTGAACTCACGCGTCTCCTCCGGGCTGATGAACCGCGACAGCGACTGCTCGACGACCTCGTCCTTGCGGAAGCCGAGGAGCTGCGACACCGCCTCGTTCGCCTGAAGGATCTTTCCGTCCAGATCGGCGACGAACACCGGGTCTGGCGCGTTCTCGATGATGGTGTCCGCCGCGAGGGCACTCTGTGGCGACGCCGCGCCGTCGACTACCGGGCCCCCACGGCTCAGGACTTTTCTGGCCACCGCATTTCCTCCGTTGACGTTGGAAAACCAGGCACGTGCGCGCTCATTGTGCGCGCCTTCGAGGCCCCCCGCAACAGTGTGAGCGGATTCGACCGAGCCAACCGCGCGCTCAGCCGCGCACGGCGCCCGTGCGCTCGAGCTCCAGCTGGCGGAGCTCGATGCGCCTGATCTTCCCGGTCAGCGTCTTGGGAAGGTCGTCGACGAACTCGATCCGGCGCGGATAGGCATATGCCGACAGCCGCTCGCGCACGAACGCCTTGATCTCGTCGGCGAGCTCGTCGGACGGCTCGTGGTCGGCCGCGAGGACGATGAACGCCTTGACCACGTTGCCGCGCAGCTCGTCGGGCGAGGCAACGGCCGCCGCCTCGCGCACCGCCGGGTGCTCGAGACAGACGGACTCGACCTCGAAGGGGCCGACGCGGTAGCCGGCGGCGATGATCACGTCGTCGGCGCGCCCCTCGTACCAGATGTAGCCGTCCTCGTCCTCGCGGGCGGCGTCCTTCGTGTGGAACCACTCGCCGCCAAAGACCTCGTCGGTCTCCTCCGGCCGGTTCCAGTAGCCGAGCGGATAGTGCGGGTTCGTACGGGCGCGGAGGCAGATTTCGCCGCGCTCGCCCCGGGCGACTGGCCGCTCGTCCTCGTCCAGGATCTGCACGTCCCAGCCTGGCATCGGCTTGCCCATCGAGCCCTCGCGGACCTCCATGAACGGGTAGTTCCCGACAAGCGGATACGACTCCGTCAGCCCGTAGTAGTCGAGCACGGTCACGCCGTACTGCTCCCG
>DASSXA010000043.1:0-3440 GCA_035704315.1 Gaiellaceae bacterium | reverse complement strand
GAGCAGCCGAGCTGCGCGAGCTCGTCGCGTGCCGCCCGGTATCGCAGCTCCGGCTTGTCGCCGAGCGTGAAGAGCGCCTCGCGGCAGCCTGCGTCCGCTCCGGCGCGCGCGACGGCCAGAACCTCCTCCTCCGTCATGTAGGCGCGCTCGCCGCGGCGCGGCGGCCGGGCGAAGGTGCAGTAGTGGCAGACGTCCCGGCAGAGCTTCGTCAGCGGGATAAAGACCTTCGGCGAGTACGTGACGACCGTCTGGCGCCGGAGCCGCCGCGCTTCAGCGCAGAGCTCCTCCGTCGTCGCCTCGAGCAGCTCGCGCGTCTCCACGGAGCGCAGCTTAGACCCGCAGTGGGGTCAGACCCTGTTACGACTCACGCACACAAAGGCGAAAGAAAGTGTCACGCCGCGGCGGGCATTTGCCGCATCCATGCGGACGGCCACGGCCGGATCGGTCGCCCGTTCGTGGACGAATCGTCACACGCTCGTGGCGGGGTCTGACCCCACGCCGGCCCGGCTAGCCGCAGCGCCGAAGCGAGTGGTCGAGCGACGCGCTGCGCGAGTCGTTCAGCGTGACGAGCGCGCGCACGAGCGTCGGCCGTTGAGCCAGGCGGTTCCGACGGATCCTGGCCGTGTAGGGCCCACGCACATCGCGCTTGATCACAGCCTTCCCGCGATAGAAGACCACCGAGGTGATGCGCGAGGCCGCAGAGCCGCCCACGCGCAGCCTGACGTTCGAGCGGACACACCGGCCGCCGCCTGACCGGTACTGGACCCGCAAACGCAGGTGCGGCCCTTGCCGGCAGGCGTCGCCGACGCAGACCCGCAGCTTCGCCAGGCGCGCACCGAGCGAGCTCTTGACCGCCGCGTACCGCGCGTCGGCGTGCAGGCTCGTCAGCTGATCCGGATCGGTGACGAGGTCGTAGAGCTCCTGCTCACCGGTCGAGTGCTGGACGAAGACGTACCGCGGCGTCCGGATCGCGCTGTACGTCGGGGTCTCGAGCAGGATGTCCCGACCCGACCTGCGCAGAGGATCCGCGGCCAACGGAAGCAGCGACCGGCCGTCGGGCCGCCGCCCGGCCGACGCGTGCGCCGCGTCGAGAATCGTTGGTGCGAGATCGACGTTGGCCGCCAGGTTCGTCCGCTGCGCGCCGTGAGGCACGCCCGGCCCGCGAAGAATCAGCGGCACGCGAACGGACGGCTCGTACACGCGCACCTTCCCGTCCGGAATTCGATGCTCGCCGTGAAAGAAGCCGTTGTCGGAGGTGTAGACGATCAGCGTGCGCTCGAGCTCTCCCGTCGCGCTCAGCGCGGAGACGATGTCCCGAACGGCCTCGTCTACGCCAAGCAGCGACTCGAGCCGCTGCTGGTAGTTCTCACGGATTCCGTTCAGCCGTGCGGGCCGGATCAAAGGGCGATTACGGATCGCTGCAGGCTTGTCGGAGACATCGGCCTCGTTGAGCGACGGCGGCGCCGGCAGCGGCTGGGTCACGAAGGCGTTCCGGTGTCGCGGCGCAGGTGACGGCGTCGCCTGGTTCGCTGGATCGTCCGCGTCGCGCGGGCCGCCGCTGTGCGGGGCGAGAAAGGCGACGGAGAGGAAGAACGGCTTCTCGCTGGGCGCAAGCCGGCGGACGAGCTCGACCGCCTTCCGCCCGTAGACATCGGTCTGGTAGTTGGCTGCCCCGGCCCCGTAGTTGACGAGCCGACCGTTCTCGTTCAGGCGGTAGTTGAAGTAGCGGTACGTCTGCGGATCGGTCGAGCCGTACCACTCGCTCCAGCCTGGCGGGATCTCGAGCGGCCGCGCGCTCCCATAGCCGTTCAGGTACTTGCCGAGGTGCACCGTCGTGTATCCGGCGCGCTGCAGCCACGCGGGCAGCGTGTTCGCCGCCGTCGGCACGAGCTTGTCGTAGCCGCCGGCCGGCGGAGCGTTTCCCATGACCGTGTGGTTGTGGCCGTACTGGCCGGTGAGGAACGTCGTACGCGACGGACAGCAAAGCGGGAAGGACGCGAAGTTGTTCACGAAGGTCGTGCCCTGCCTCGCGAGCAGGGTGTTGACGTTCGCCATCACGCGCATCGACTCGACCGTCTGGTCGTCGCTCATGAGGACGAGGATGTTCGGCCTGGCCTGCGCCTGCTGCACAAGCTGAGGGGGAGCAGCCTCTGCTCCTCCCCCAGCCGCAACGGCGAGCATGGCCGAGAGCGTCAGCGCCGCGGAAGCGGCGCCTAGGACCCCCCAGGCCCTCGGCCACATGCCCGCCATCATGACGTGAAGACGGGCACCTGCCGTTAGGTGTTTGTAAGTGCTTTGGAAAGGTTCTCGGGCTCCGTTACTGGAGCCAAACACGCGAAGTTTTCGCAGACGTAGACAGCCGGCTTTCCGTCGACGAGATCCTTGCCGGCGAGCAGCGGAACTCCCTCCCCGGGCCCCACAGCGACCACGGTCTGCGGCTGGAACGGCTCGAGCGCCGCTCGCGCGACGTCGCTGTCGGGCGGCCCCACGATCGCGAGCTCGCGGGGCGGCGAGAAATACAGATCGAGCCCGGTCAGTGCGTGCCCGAAGGCCTGCGGCGCCCGGCCCAGCGCGTCACGGATCAGGCGGTAGACGCCGACCGCACGGCGCTCCAGCTCGTCGTCGCCGTAGATGCGGGCGAGCCTGAGAAGGATGAATGCGAGCATCGAGTTCCCGGACGGCGTCGGATGATCGTCGAACGTCTTCTGGCGCGCAATCAGGCGCTCGCCGTGCGAGGGCGTGAGGAAGAAGCCGCCGCGCTCCTCGTCGCCGAAGAGCTCGACGGCGAGCCGCGCGAGCCGGTTCGCTTCATGGAGCCAACGCAGCTCTCCGGTGGCGACGTGGAGCTCGTACAACCCGTTCGCGACATCGGCGTAGTCCTCCAGGAAGCCGGTGTTCTTGGCCTGGCCCTCGCGGTAGGTGCGGTAGAGGCGGCCCTCGTCGTCCGACAACGGCCCGAGCAGGAACTCGGCCAGCCTCGTCGCCGCGTGCAGCCAGTCGGGACGCTCGAGCCGCCTGCCTGCCTCGGCCAGCGCCGTGAGCAGCAATCCGTTCCAGGATGCGACCGCCTTGTCGTCGCGAAGCGGCTTCGGCCGCTGCTCGCGCACGTCGAAGAGGCGGCGCCGAAGCTTCTCGTCCAGCTCGCCGCGGATGATCGAGCGCCCGTCCTCGAAGGGCTGGAGGAGCCCCTCGGGGGCGCCCTCCTCGGCGGTCCACGTGAAGGTCAGCCCCTCCACTCCCTCGGTGTCGGCGTCCTGTGCGGAGGCAAATCCGCCGTCCGGCAGCGAAAGCTCGCGCAGGACGTAGTCCAGCGTCTCGATGACGACGCGGCGGTACCGCTCGTCACCGGCCACGACCCAGCCGTGGAGGTAGGTCGAGGCCAGGAGGGCGTTGTCGTAGAGCATCTTCTCGAAGTGCGGAACGAGCCAGGTGCGGTCGAC
>DASSXA010000282.1:0-7889 GCA_035704315.1 Gaiellaceae bacterium | reverse complement strand
GCGTAGATGGCCATCCCGCAGCAGTCACGCTACTCAGGCCAACGGACGTTTCTTGGCCATGCCCGGCCGGCGTGGAAAGCCGGGCGGTGTCAGGCCAATCTTGCGGATCACGAGCAAGCCGCTGCGTTCTTCCGGTGAAGCCGCGGCGAGCTGCTCGGCAACCTTCGCAACGCGCTCGACCTCCGCGCTCCGACCCACCCACAGAACCGCCGCACCACCAGGTCGCACGAGCGGCAGGCACCACTCGGCGGCGACCGGCGGCTCGGCGAGCGCCTTCGCGACGGCAACGCCGAACCGCTCTGTTTCCTGCTCCTCCGCTCGGCCCCAAACGACCCGCAGGTTGGGCAGCTCGGCCTCCCAACGCCTGAGGAAGTCGGCCTTCTGCCGCTCGGCCTCGAGTAACGTCACCTCGCGGTCCGGAAGCGCGGCCGCGAGCGGAACTCCCGGAGCGCCGCCGCCGGAACCGACATCGACGATCGGGCCCTCAAAGCCGACGACCACGTCGACCGCGCGCAGGCTGTCCTCGAGCAGCATCCTGCGCGCTTCGGCAGGGTCCCGGAGTCCGGTCAGCCCCGGGGTCCCGAGGACCGCCCGTAACCAGTCGTCAAGAACTGGGTGAGACAACTACGAAGCGGTTCGGCTCGGTGCCCTCGCTCGACGTCTCCACGCCCGAGTAGTCCTGCAGGGTGACGTGGACGATTTTCCGTTCGACGGCGGTCATCGGCTCGAGCTCGATCCGGTCTCCGCTTCGTAAGGCCTGTTCGGCGGCTCCCGTGGCGAGCGAAGCGAGCGTGGCTTCGCGGCGGGCGCGATAGCCAGCGGCGTCGACTACGACCGAGGTTCCCGGCAGCTGCCGGGCGAGGATCGCGTTCGTGAGGTACTGGATCGCATCGATCGTCTGCCCGTGCCGGCCGATCAGGAGCCCCAGATCCCGTCCGGAACACGTCGCGACGAGCGATGCCTCCTCCTCCGAGATGTCGATGCGGCACGAGATGCCGATGGCCGAGGTGATCCTCGTGATCAGCTCGCGGACGAGGGTCGCCGCCTCGGACTCGTCACGTGCAGCAATCGAGGCCTCTCCGTCGGTCTCGGCAGTTGCGACGACACGCGCAGGTGAGTAACCCACGCCGAGAATGCCGCGCTCGCCCTCGGAGACGACCTGGAACCGAACCGCGCCCTTGTCGAGCCCAGGATGGAGCTTTTCGAGCTCCCGGAGCGCCGCCCACTTCGCCTCTCCGACGGTCTCGCCTTCGGTCTCGACCCGAAGCTCCGCAGTCATCGGCGCGCCCGCTTCTTCTTCTTTCTCACGCGCTTGGGACCTGACGACTGCTTCGGAGCCGCCGCCGGCGCGTTGGCCGGCGCGGTGTCTGCCGCTTTGTCCGGTTTCGGCGGCGTCCTCGACGTTCGCTTGACCGGAGCCTGCTGGCTCTGCGCACGCAGTCGACGAGTCACGATTCCCTGGCCGACCGTCCAGAGGTTCGTGGTCACCCAGTAGAGGAGCAGGCCGACAGGGAAATGAGCCCCTCCCGGCGGGTTGAGGATGAAGAAGGCGAAGACGACCGGGAGCGCCAGGAAGATGTACCGCTGTGCCGGGCTCGTCGTCGCCATCGGCATGAACCAGGTCGACGAGATCTGGCTCGCGACGTAGACGACGAGCAGCACGTAGCCGGACCAGTGGTCGGTGATGTTCGCCGTGATGTTCGGGACGAAATGGAGCCAGTCGAGCGCCGAGGCCGGGTATCTCGGATAGATCTCCTCGTCGAAGTTCCTGAGCACGAAGTAGAGCGCGAAGAAGATCGGGATCTGCGGCAGGATCGGGAGGCACGAGGAGGCCGGGTTGATCTGGTGCTCCCGGTAGAACTTCATGAGCTCTTCGTTCTGCTTGCGCTTGTCCGCCTTGTAGCGCTTCTGGATCTCCTTCATCTGCGGGAGGTACTGCTGCATCCGCTGCATCGAGTGGATCTGGCGCACGGTGAGAGGGACGAGCAGGATCCGCACGCAGAGCGTCAACGCGATGATCGACCACGCCCACGTGAGCCCGAACGTCGTGTGGAACTCCTCCAGGGCCCACGTGAGCAGGTCTTCGACCGGAGTGAGGATGCTGAGATGAATCACCGGAAGAGCCTCTGGTCTTCGACGTGATCGACGCCGCCGTGGCTCCACGGGTTACAGCGGAGAAGGCGCCAGCCGGCGAGGATGGCGCCGCGGAAGAATCCGTACTGCCGGAGGGCATCGATCGCGTACTGCGAGCACGACGGGTGGTACTTGCAGGTCGCCGGGAAGAGCACGCCCAGTGTGTAGCGGTAGAGATAGATGCCTCCGATCCCGACGAACCTCATGCGCTTGCCTTCCCCAGGATCTCCTGGACGCGCTCCCGCAACCATGGAGCGTCGCGTTCCTCGACCGCCTCGGCGAGCGGCGAACGGACGAGAAGGACGTAGTCAGCTCCTCGCGGAACCGTGGGGAGGAGCTCGCGCCAGGTCTCGCGCAGACGTCGCTTGATCCGGTTTCTGGTCACGGCGTTCCCGATCTTTTTCGGGATCGCGATCCCGAGCCGTGCTTCGTCCTCTGCCTCACCTTCCCGGTCAAACCGGTAGAGGACGAGGAAGCGCGTGGACACGGAACGACCATGCCGGTAGACGGCATCGAAGTCGCGGGAGCGGGACAGTCGGTTCCGGCGTTGCACGTCGACGTCGAGACGAACTTGAGCTTACGCCGAGAGGCGTTTCCGCCCGCGAGCTCGGCGGCGCTTGAGAATTGCCCGGCCGGCCCGCGTCGACATGCGCGCCCGGAAGCCATGCCGACGCTTGCGCCTGCGAACTTTGGGCTGGTAGGTGCGCTTCATGAGGAGAGGAAAAAGAGATCGACGCCCTCGAGCGAGGGCCGGGCGCCAGTATAGAGAGCGACCCGATCACAGGCTTTTCCACAACGGCCGTCCGCTTCGCGGGGACGAGAAATCTCCTGCGCTCGGCCTGTTTTCCCCAGTGAATACACGTTCCTGGCCGGGCTTCTCCACAGGTGTGGAGGAGTCTGGGGATTCACTTAAAAGCCCTGGAAAGACGCCGGTTTTCGAACGCTTGGACTGGTCATGAACAGGCATTGAGAGCGCTTCTGGACGCTGCTATGCTCGCCCTCTTTCCCCGTCGGCGGCGAGAGGAGCAAGTTCGGTTCGCGTGGAGCGCCAGCAGCTGCTCACAGCAGAGAATCTGTGGACCGAGGTTTCGGAGCGACTGCGTAGCGCGCTCAACGAATCCACTTACCGGACGTGGTTCTCGGAGACGACAGGGGTAGAACTTTCGTCCGAGTCGTTCACCCTGCGCGTGCCCAACGACTTCACGCGCGAGTGGATCGAAGGCCACTTCCTCGGGCTGATCGACGCTGCCGTTCGTGATGCCACCGGCAACGAACGGCGGATCGAGCTCGTAATCCGGAAATCAGAGCCGGGCGAACGGACAGCGCCCGAGCCCGAGCCGAGCCCCCGCGTCGAGGGGCTGAACCCGAAGTACACGTTCGACTCGTTCGTTATCGGCTCTTCCAACCGGTTCGCGCATGCCGCCGCGCTCGCCGTCGCGGAAGCGCCGGCGCAGGCCTACAACCCGCTCTTCATCTACGGCGGGACCGGCCTCGGCAAAACCCACCTCCTTCAGGCGATCGGCCATTACATCGGCGAGCACCTGCATGACCTTTCCGTCTGTTACGTCACGAGTGAGCGCTTCATGAACGACTTCATCAACTCGCTCCGCGACAAGCGGATCGAGGGGTTCAAGCAGCGCTACCGCACGTTCGGGGTGCTCCTGATCGATGACATCCAGTTTCTGGAGCACAAGGAGCGGATTCAGGAGGAGTTCTTTCACACGTTCAACACGCTGTACGAGGCCGGGAAGCAGATCGTGATCTCCTCCGACCGGCCCCCGCGACAGATCGCGACGCTCGAGCAGCGGTTGCGTTCGCGCTTCGAGTGGGGACTCATGACCGACATTCAGCCCCCTGACCTCGAGACGCGCATTGCGATCCTGCAGAAGAAGGCGCGGACAGACGGGATTCAGGTCGGCGACGCCGAGTT
Organism: Gaiellaceae bacterium; assembly: GCA_035704315.1. Classification (GTDB taxonomy): domain Bacteria; phylum Actinomycetota; class Thermoleophilia; order Gaiellales; family Gaiellaceae; genus JACDAN01. The sequence continues at coordinate 3,826 of DASSXA010000282.1, read as the reverse complement.
GATGACGTTCATCGCCGGTCGCGTCTCCACCAATATCCGTGAGCTCGAAGGGGCGCTGACCCGCGTAGTCGCGTTCGCGTCGCTTACCGGGCGCCCCATGACGGTCGACCTCGCCCAGGATGTCCTCCGCGACGTGTTTCCACAGGGCGAAGCGGCCCAGGTCTCGATCGAGCGGATCCAGGACGAGGTCTCAGAGCGCTTCGGCCTCTCCAAGGAGGAGTTGATCGGCGACAAGCGCTCGCAGAACATCGTGTACCCGCGCCAGGTTGCGATGTACCTGTCACGCGAGCTCACCGACTCCTCGCTTCCGAAGATCGGCCGGCACTTCGGCGGCCGCGATCACACGACGGTGATCCACGCGACTTCGAAGATCGCGCGGCTCATCCGAGAGGACCGCTCTGTGTACAACCTGGTGCAAGAGTTGACCGCGCGCGTCAAGCAGGCAAGCTGATTCTGTGGAGCTGTCCGACCCTCTCACCGCGGCCTGTGCAAACCGCCGCGTTCTCCCCAGTGCGGCTCCCCAGGCGAGTGCGGCTCCCCAGGCCAAACAGCGGCGTCGTCCCCGTGTTCCACACTCCCTACAACTACTACTAGAGGTTTAAATGATTGAAACTGAAGTAGCTGTGGCCGGCGCCGCCCTGAAGACATCCGTCCCTCGCGACGAGTTCATCCGCCAACTCTCGATTGTGTCGCGGGCTGCTTCGGTGCGCACGACCGTCCAGGTGCTCGGCGGGATCCTGCTCAATGCCGGAGCGGGGAAGCTCGCGCTCGCTGCGACCGACATGGAGATCTCGCTGCGCTCGTCCCTCGATGCGCAGGTCGACTCTGACGGCGCGGTGGTGGTGCCCGGCAAACTGCTCGTCGACATCGCGCGGCTGCTTCCAGGCGACGACGTTTCGATCGAGCATCTCGCCGGCGAGGGCGTTGTCGAGATCATCAGTGGGTCGGCGTCCTACCGGATTCACACCTACAACCCGGAAGACTTCCCGCGTCTCCCCGAACCTGCCGGAACGGAGATGGTCTCTATCGACGCCGCCGCTCTCCTTGCTACGTCTGCGAAGGTGAGCCGCGCAGCGTCGCGCGACGAGTCGCGGCCGGTGCTGACCGGAATCCTCGTTCGCTTCGAGGGCGAGAGCCTCGTAATGGCTGCGACGGACTCCTATCGCTTGGCCGTCAAGGAGACATCACTGGCGGACCCGGGGCCGGAGCTCGACGCGATTGTTCCCGCCCGAGCGCTCGGGGAGCTCGGCCGGATTGCCCAGGGCGCGTCGGAGCTGCAGCTCGGAGTGCAGGAGAACCAGGTGCTTTTCGCCAGCGACGGCGTCCTGCTCACAACGCGCCGAATCGAAGGCCAGTTCCCGAATTACCGTCAACTCCTCCCGGAGAGCTTCGAGCACGAGCTCATGCTGCCTCGCGAGGAGCTCCTGGATGTCGTACGGCGCGTAGCAGTGATGGCGCAGCGGAACGCGCCGCTTCGCCTGCGCTTTGCGGAGGGCGAACTGACGGTCTCTGCTCAGACCCAGGATGTCGGGGAAGGACGGGAGTCGATCCCCGTTCCGTTTGACGGCGAGGCGCTCGAGATCGGCTTCAACCCCGAGTTCTTGCGCGACGGCATCGAGTCGGCGGACGGCGACGAGTTGCGGCTGAAGCTGATCAGCCCGCTCCGCCCCTCGGTCCTCCAGGGCGAAAGCGACGACTTCTCCTACTTGATCATGCCGATCCGACTGGCGGGGTAGATGCCGTCGATCGTGTCGACCGGTCGCTGATCGTCAGGACGCTCGAGCTCAGGGACTACAGGTCGTATCCACGGCTCAAGCTTCCGCTGGAGCCTGGAATCGTGCTTGCCGTCGGCCCGAACGGCGCGGGCAAGACGAACCTGCTCGAGAGCCTTCATCTCGCCGCGCAGGGCTTCTCGCCGCGAACACGGTCCGACGCGCAGCTGATTCGCTTCGGTGAGAACGGAGCGCGCGTCGCCGTCGAGGGTGATCACGGTGGCTCGCCGGTGTCGGTGGAAGTGACGCTTCGGCTCGGGGAGGCGAAGCGCGCTCGCTTGAACGGCGCTCCGCTTCGTGCGGCTGAGGAGTTGCGTACGCGCCTACCCGCGCTCGTCTTCACGCCGGACCGGCTCGCGATCGTCAAGGGCGGACCGGCCGTTCGGCGCGCGTACTTCGACCGTTCCCTGGCGCGGCTGCTGCCTGCTCGAGCCGCTGCGTCTACGGACTATGCCGCTGCGTTGGCTCAGCGGAACGGGGCGCTGCGTCGAGTCGCCGGCGGCTACTCCTCTCGCGAGGCGCTCGATCCGTGGACCGGGCGGATTGCGGAGCTGGGCACCGAGCTCGTCGTTGCCCGTCGAGAGTTGATCGAGCTCCTGACGCCCGCCTTCGTCGACACCGCCGAGGAGCTAAGGCTTGGCGGAGCCACTCTGCGCTACGAGGGCGAGGCACCCTCGCGCGAGGAGCTCGAGCGGCGGCTGGAGCAAGACCTTGCGCGTGGCTCAACTGGCCTCGGGCCCCATCTCCACGATGTCGCAATCACCGCGGACGAGCGAGATCTGCGTGCCTTTGGCTCACAAGGGGAGCAACGTTTGGCTGTTCTCGCATTGCTCCTCGCCGAGGCCGATCTGCTCGCCGAGCGTGGTCCGGCCGGCCCGCTCCTGTTGCTCGACGACGTCCTGTCGGAGCTCGATCCCGACCGCAGAGCGATCCTTGCAGAGCATCTGCGGCGCAAAGGAGCGCAGGCATTTCTGACGGCGACGACGGACACTGCGCTTCCAGGATCTCCCGATGAGCTCGTGCGGGTACAGCCGGGACAGGCCCGGAGGGCCGAGTGAGCAAAGCGCTGGAGCCGATCGGCGACGTTGTCCGACGCGAGCTGGGCCGCTTCGGTCGCGGTGAGGCAATCGCCGAGATCGTCAAGGTCTGGCCCGAAGCGGTCGGAGAGTCGATCGCGCGAAACGCTTGGCCTGCGCGAATCGCGCGCGATGGAACGCTCCATGTGGCGACGAGCTCCTCGACGTGGGCGTTCGAGCTGGGTTTGCTGGAGGCCGACATCCGCAAACGCCTTGCCGCTGCGCTTGGAAAGGGCGCTCCGGTGAGCTTCCGCTTCGCTCCAGGCCGGCTCCCCGAAGCTCCTCCCGACGCCACCGAGAAGCGGCCGGCTTCACCCGTCGAACCGACCTGGGCCGAGCAGTTGGAAGGAGAGCGGATGGCCGAAGCGATTGACGACCAAAATCTACGCAAAGTTGTTGCACGGGCGGCTGCCGCTAGCCTGGCCCGAGCCGCAGGACCTCCGCTCGATCTGGTAGACTAGTTGCGGCCCTAAAAGCGGCGAAATGCAGGGCTTTTTTCTTTGGCTGAAGCAGCTTACACCGCAAAAGACATCACGGTCCTCGAGGGTCTCGAGCCCGTCCGGCTGCGTCCGGGCATGTACATCGGCTCAACAGGCGCTCGAGGGCTCCATCACCTCGTCTACGAGGTCGTCGACAACTCGGTTGACGAGGCCCTGGCGGGCCGCGCCGACCGCATCGACGTCACCTTGCATCCCGACAATTCGGTCACGATTTCCGACAACGGCTCGGGAATCCCGGTCGATGTCATGCCCGAGCAAGGCCTGCCGGCGGTCACGGTCGTCCTGACCAAGCTGCACGCCGGCGGAAAGTTCGGCGGCGAGGGCTACAAGGTGTCCGGTGGCCTGCACGGCGTCGGCGTCTCGGTCGTCAACGCGCTCTCGGAGTGGCTCAAGGTCGAAGTGCGGCGCGACGGCAATCTCTACCGCCAGGAATTCGCGCGCGGTGAAGCGACGACCGACCTCGAGGTCGCCGGGAAGG
>DASSXA010000259.1:0-4335 GCA_035704315.1 Gaiellaceae bacterium | reverse complement strand
AGCGCGTAGAAGTCCCAGATCTTGACGGGATCCGACCGGAACGCCTCGATCGTCGCGTACTCCTGGGGGTCGTACCGCGTCCAGATGCCCGTCGGCGACCGGAAGTCGGGTATCCCGCTCTCGGTAGACACCCCTGCGCCGCTGAGAACGACTGCCGGTCCCCGCTGCCGAACGAGGTCGGCCAGGCGAGGAACGCTCACCGCTCTACAGTCCCCACATCGACGGGTTCAGCTTCCACACCGAGGTTCGTGTCCGCTTCGCCGAGACGGACGCGCAGGGCATCGCGAACAACGCCGAGTACCTCGTCTGGTTCGAGGTGGCGCGCGTCGACTACCTCGACCGCTTTCGAGGCGGCTACCAGTCGCTTCGTGACGATGGCGTCGAAGCGATGACGATCGAGACTCACGTTGGCCATCTGAGCCCCGCGCGCTTCGACGATCGGCTGCGGATCCACGCTCGCTGCGTCGACGTGCGCGGCGCACGCTTTCGCTACGAGTACGTGGTCGAGCGGAACGGTGACACGATCGCGACCGGCTGGACGGCTCACGCCTGCGTCGACGCCGTGACCTTCCGCCCCACACGCGTTCCCGTTTGGCTCGTCGAAGCGATTGCGGAGGCCGAAGCCGCTCCCGTTTGAGCGAGATCAGGGCGGCGGAGGCTCGAAAGGCGGCGGCTCCTCTGGCGGAGGAGGCTGAGGCGGGGGCGGCGGCGGCTTCTTGTTCTTCGGCTTGGGCGGAGGAGGCGGCGGTGCCTTCGGCCGCGGCTTCGTCCCGTAGCGGATGACCTCCGGCTCGGATCGATACGACGAGTACCACGTGTTCGTGGACAGGAGCTTCCCGCTTCTCGAGTAGACCCGCCGGACGACGCTCGTCGAGCGCGAAGGCTCTCCTGACTCTTCGGTGACCTCGGTCCGGACCCACATGGATGGGTCCGGGACGCGCTTCAAGCCTGGCGGTCCTGTCACCTTCAGCTCGCCGGTCTCGCTCGCGACCCGCCTGCCCTGAGGCGTTCCGTACAGCTTGACCGTGAGCGCCCAGGAGCCGACGAACGTCCGCACGAGCAGCCAGTGCCCCGTGTCGTTGCGGAATTTAAGGTCGATGTCGGGGTAGTTGACCGTCGCGTCGCGTCCCTGCGGGTAGTGGGAGATGTAGAGCGCGTGGTTCGTCCGCGCCTCGATCGGCAAGCCCGCCTCGAACGCGGCGTTGAAGACGGTCGTCGAGACCTGGCAGACGCCCCCTCCCAGGCCGTTCTCCAGCTCGCCGTTGATGATCACCGGCGCCTCGAGGAAGCCCTTGTCCGAGCTTCGCTCGCCCGTCGTGTCGTTGAACGAGAAGACCTTGTTCGGGCCGATCAGCGCTCCGTTGATGAGGCGCGCCACGAGCTGAACGTTGTGAACCCGGTTCGGATCCCCTCCGTAGTAGGTCGTGTACCCGGCTACACGGCCGGTGATCCCCATCGCCCGCGCCTCGCGCGTCGACCGCTCGGGCTGAGCCTGCTCGACCAGCAGCCGCGCGACGCGGTCGGTCGGGCTCAGCGCCGCAGCGAGGATCGTCCGCTTGGCGGTGTCCACGTCGAGCTTCAGGCCCGGCAAAGCGGGACGAACCTGGACGCGGTCGCTCGGAAGAACGACGAAAGCGGCGTCCGCAGGCTTGCGATCCACCTGCCTCCGGAAGCGCCTGAAGAACGCGTCCGCCCAGGGTCCGCCGATCGACAGCGACGTCGCGCCGTCGTGCGGCAGGTCGAGGATCTTGGAGATCTTCCAGCGCGGCAGACGCCAGCGCGTCTCACCCACCGCGAGGTGCACCGGCGCGGACACGGCCACCCGGGCGTCGTCGAGCGCGTCCTCGAGCTGAGGCGCCTTCACATCGGGCTGGCTGATTCGGACCGGAAGCGCATTGTCGACACGGTCGAGCGAGACCAGCGAGCTGACGATCACACGGGCGGCCGCCTCACGGTCGAGCGTTCGCCCTGTGGCACCCGGCACGAGCTCGGGTTGCAGCCCGCGGAACCTGATGGCGGCATCCCGTTCTTTCCTGTTGACGCGACCCGAGATCACGTCGAGCCTGTGGGCGAGAAGAGCCTCGGAGACGCGAGCCCGCGGCGTCACCTCCGTGCCGAAGAAGCGTGTGCCGAGGCGGCGCAGTCCACGGACCGGCGCGAATCCGTCACCCTGGCGGCGAGCCGTCTCGACCGCGGAGCGCCAATCGACCTCGACAATCATGTCCTTCGGCCTGATTGCCCACCGGCGAGGCCCCGCGGTGAAGACGACCGGAGTCGTCTCGAGCCCCTCGTAGCGTCGCTCGAGGAGGGAAATCGCTTCCCCTGTCTTCAGGCCGCCGACGGAGACGCCGGAGATCGTCGCGCCTTCGGGCAGGGTCTTGGGCGACCCCGCGAAGGCGAAGCCGAGGGCGAGTGTTGCGAGCGTCAGCAGTACGAGGGCGAACAGCGACCATTGCCAAACAAGCCGCCTTCGCGCAGCACGTCTTCGGCGGAGATTGACCGCCCGGGAATCGGCCTCCGCGTACAAGCGAAGGAGTCTACCCAGGCGCCAGGCCGACTCAATTTGGATTTCCTCAGAATGTGAAGAGCTCGATACCTCCCGAGACGTTCAGCCCGACGCCCGTGATGTACGCGGCCAGATCGGACGACAGAAATGCCACTGCGTTCGCGATCTCCTGGGGCTCTCCGGGCCGGCGGAGCGCCGTTCGCTCGACCATCCGCTCGTTCATCTCCGGGTTGCCGAAGTGGAACGCCTCGGTCCCGATGATGCCGGGGACGATCGCGTTCACGGTGATCCCGTGCCGCGCCCCTTCGAGTGCAAGTGACTTCGTGAGCCCGAGCAGACCGGCCTTCGTGGTGGCGTAGCTCGCCTGGCCGAAGCCGCCGAGCGTGCCTGCAACGGAGGCCATGTTGACGATCCGGCCCCAGCCTCGCTCGTTCATGTGCGGCCAGACGGCGCGGCAGCAGTTGAAGGCGCCGGTGAGATTCACGCGCAGGTCCCGCTCCCAAAGCTCGGGTGCCTGGTTCTGGAGCTGGCCGACATGGTCGAGCGTGCCGGCGTTGTTGACGAGGATGTCCACGGAGCCGAGCTCCTCGACGGTCCGGCTGACGACGCCGTCGACCTGCGCCATGTCGGTGACGTCGCACTTGAGCGCCAGAGCGCGGCGACCCATGGCCTCGATCTCCTTCGCCGTCTCCTCCGTGTGAATGAGACCCTGCGAGCGTGCGGCCTGAGCGAGCGGGCCGTAGCGCTCGGCGTCTGCGGATTCATCCGACTCGATCTGGATGTCTGCGATGACCACGTCGGCGCCCGCGCGGGCCAGGGTGACCGCGTCGGCGCGGCCCAGGCCGCGCGAGCCGCCGGTGACGAGGGCGACGCGCCCGCTCAGGTCGATCTCAAGCGCCATGTAACAACTTGTTACCTGTCATCGAAAGTCCCCGCTCAGCGGCTCCTCGGGCCTCTCACACCGCTAGTGACAACTTGTAACTTGGCTCAGTCGCGCGGCATCAACCGACCGGTCGACACGATCAGGATTCGCTTCGCGGCAGGAAGATCTCGCGCGCGATCACGAGCCGCTGGATCTGCGAGGTGCCCTCGTAGATCTGGAAGAGCTTCGCATCGCGCATGAGCTTCTCGACCGGGTACTCCTTTATGTAGCCGTAGCCGCCGAAGATCTGCACGGCGTCGGTGGTGACCTTCATCGCCGTATCGGCGGCGAAGCGCTTCGCGTACGACGACTGGAGGGTGGCACGCTCGCCCTGATCGAAGAGCCAGGCCGCCTGCCATACGAGAAGACGCGCAGCCTCGATCTCCGTGGCCATGTCCGCGACCAGGAAGTTGACTCCCTGGTTCATCGCGATCGGCTGACCGAACTGCACCCGGGTCTTCGCGTATTCGACTGCGTAGTCGAACGCCGCCTGCGCCACGCCGACAGCGCCGGCGGCGGTGCCCGGTCGGGTGAAGTCGAGGGTCTTCATCGCGATCTTGAAACCCTCGCCCTCTTCACCGAGCCGGTACTCGACCGGGACGCGAACGTCCTGGAAGGCGAGCGCCGACGTGTCTGTCGCGCGCTGGCCCATCTTGTCCAGATGCTTCTCGACCGTCACACCGTCGAGCGCGGTCGGGACGACGAACGCGGACAGCCCTCTGTGTCCTTTGCTCTTGTCCGTCGAAGCGAAGACGACGAGCCACTCTGCGTGGCCGGCGTTCGTGATGAACATCTTCGAGCCGTTGATGACGTACTCGTCGCCCTCTCGGACTGCCGTCGTCTGGATGCCTGAGACATCCGACCCGGCGTTCGGCTCACTGAGGCCGAACGAGCAGAGGATCGGCCT
>DASSXA010000241.1:0-4489 GCA_035704315.1 Gaiellaceae bacterium | reverse complement strand
TAGTGCTCCTTCCAGTAATGCCGCCGGAATTCTGGGTCGCGAGCCGAAGGCGCCGACTTGTCGGCGCCGACCAGAAGAGGTCGTGCCGGCTTTGCCGGCGCGACCGGCTCAAGCCAGGAGCCGCACTCCGACGAGCCAAGGTTGGAAAACCTTGGTGAGGAGGAGGGTGGGCCCTGGCGCCGCGTGATCGCGGGCCAGAAGCCGGCATGTATTGCTGGGAGGGGCACTTAGTTCTCCCTTCTGTCCTCGGCGAACGGGAGCCCAAGCGACCGGAGCAGCGCGAAGGCCTGCTCGTCGTTCGGCGCCGACGTGGTGATGGCGACGTCGAGGCCACGGATCCCGGCGATGTCGTCGTAGTTGATCTCGGGGAAGATGATCTGCTCGCGAATCCCGATCGAATAGTTGCCGCGGCCGTCAAAGGAGCGTTGGTTGAGCCCCCGGAAGTCGCGAATGCGCGGCAGCGCGATCGACACGAGCCGATCGAGGAACTCGTACATACGGTCGCCGCGAAGCGTCACTCGGGCGCCGATGGGCATGCCCTCGCGAATCTTGAAGCCGGCGATCGACTGCCGGGCACGGCGCACCTGCGCGCGCTGCCCAGCGATGGTCGTGAGCTCCTCGATCGCTGAGTCCAGCGCTTTCGGCTCGGTCTTAGCCTCGCCGACCCCCATGTTCAGCGTGATCTTCTCGACGCGCGGGACCTGCATGACCGTCTCCAGGCCGAGCTCCTCCTGGAGCCCCGCCCGGACCTCTTCCAGGTAGCGCTGCTTCAGGCGCGGCAGCTCGCGGGTCTCTGTCGTTGCCGTCGCCATTACTTGTCGATCTCCTGGCGGCAGTCTTCGCGACGGCAGACGCGGACGCGCCGAACGCCGCCCTTGACTTCCTTTTCCACCGTTCCGACGCGCGTCGGACGGTTGCACACCGGGCAGACGAGCATCACGTTCGAGACCGGGAGCGGCGCGGCCTTCTCGATCACGCCGCCCGGCTGGATCTGCGGCGCGCCCATCCGGCTCGGATTGCGCATCGGCCGCGGCTTCGTGTGCCGCTTGATGACGTTCAGGTTCTCGACGATGACGCGGCCCTCATTCGGGCGCGCCTCCAGGATGCGGCCCCGCTTGCCGCGGTCCTTGCCGCTCAGCACCTGGACGAGATCGCCCTTCTTCACCTTCAGCGTTTGACTCATCTAGAGAACCTCCGGGGCAAGCGAAACGATCTTCATGAAGTTCTTCTCACGCAGCTCGCGGGCGACGGGACCGAAGATGCGCGTCCCGCGCGGGTTGCTCTGGGCGTCGATGATCACGGCGGCGTTCTCGTCGAACGCGATCGACGTCCCGTCGTCGCGGCCGTAGGGCTTCTTCGTGCGGACGACCACGGCCCGGACGACCTCGCCCTTGCGCACCGCGCCTTGGGGCGTCGCGGTCTTCACCGTGCCGACGATGACGTCGCCGACCCGTGCATAGCGGCGATGTGAGCCGCCGAGCACGCGGATGCAGAGCAGCACGCGCGCTCCGGTGTTGTCGGCCACCCTGACTCTCGACTCCTGCTGGATCACTGCTGTCTCACTACTTCGCGGCCTCCACAACCTCGGCCAGGCGCCAGTTCTTCGTCTTCGACAGCGGCCGGGTCTCGACGATGCGGACGATGTCGCCGGCCTTCGCCTGGTTCTGCTCGTCGTGCGCATGGAAGCGCTGCGAGCGACGGACGACCTTCTTGTAGCGCGGGTGGGCCTTCACGACGTCGACGCGAACGACGATGGTCTTGTCCATCGCCGCCGACACAACGACGCCGCGGCGCTCCTGCCGTCGGCCGCGCTCGTGCTCGGGCTTCGGCAGCCGCGTGATCGGCTTGCGCTCACCGGTCTGCTCACGCTTCGGCTTTGGACGCCGGCGGCGCTCAGCGCGCGCTACGCGCTTCCGCTTGTTCTTCGCGGGAGCTTCTGCGACCGGCGCCTCCTCGGCACGCTCGGCGGGCTCCGGCGACGGCTCGGGCGTGTCGGGCTCGGGCACGGGCGGACCAGGCTCTTCCGGCGGAGCCTCAGGCTCAGGCTCGGGCGGAGTCTCGACGGACGCTTCTGCTTCTACGGGCGTCTCTTCCGCGGTCTCTTCTTGTTCGTTGCGCTCTTCGTCTGCCATCTCTAGCTAGCTGTCTCCCGTTCGTTCAGGACGGTGAGGATGCGTGCGATCTCGCGCTTCGCGAGCTTCAGCCGGGCCGGGTTTTCCAGCGCCCCCGTCGCCGACTGGAAGCGCAAGTTGAACAGCTCCTGCCGCCTGTCGGCCAAGGCGTTCTCCAGCTCCTCGTCCGTCATGTCTCTCGCCTGCCTAGCCCTCAAAGAGGCTCCCCTCCCGCTTTACGAACTTTGTTTTCACCGGCAGCTTCGTCCCGGCGAGGCGCAGCGCTTCCTTGGCGAGCGGCTCAGGGACACCGGCCAGCTCGAACATCACGCGGCCCGGCTTGACGACTGAAACCCAGTGCTCCGGGGAGCCCTTGCCGGACCCCATTCGGGTCTCGGCCGGCTTTTGGGAGACGGGCTTGTCCGGGAAGACGTTGATCCAGACCTTCCCGCCACGCTTGATCTTGCGCGTCATCGCGATACGGGCAGCCTCGATCTGCCGGTTGGTCACCCAGCCGTCCTCGAGGGCCTTGATCCCGTAGTCGCCGAACTGGACGTTGGTCTGCCCCTTCGACACGCCGCGACGGCGGCCGCGCTGGTACTTGCGGAACTTGGTTTTCTTCGGGAGCAGCATTAGTTCGTCTTCTCCTCGGACGGATCGCCCGACTGGTCGAGCTTCGTCGGGTCTTCGACTTCTGCCTTCGGCGTGGTCGTATCCGGCGCCTCGGCGACGGCGTCAGGAACGACCGGAGCCTCGGGCTGAACCTCCGGCTGCTCGCGGGCCTCGGCCGAGGCGCCGCCTTCATCGGTCCGGGGCTGTTCCACGTTCGGTGTCGGTGGTCGGCCTCGGCCGCCGCCGCGCCGGGCACCGCCACGGCGCTCGCGCACCGGGCCGAGCCCCTCACGGTCGGCGCTCGCTCTGCGTCCGCCCTCGCGTGACGCGCTCAGACCCTCGGTGCGTCCGCCTCGCCGGCGGGCCTGGTCCTGATCACCGAGGCGGGCGTCGCGGCGGCCTTCGACCGTCTCGAAGCCCTCCGGCATGATCTCGCCCTTGTTGATCCAGACCTTCACGCCGATGCGGCCGAAAGTCGTCTTCGCCTCGACGAAGCCGTAGTCGATGTCCGCACGGATCGTGTGCAGGGGTACGCGACCCTCGGAGTAGGTCTCGGAACGGCTCATCTCCGCGCCGCCGAGTCGCCCGGAGCAGGTGATCTTGACCCCGTGAGCGCCGGACCGGATCGCAGAAGCAAGCGAGCGCTTCATCGCGCGCCGGAAGGCGACGCGGTTCGCAAGCTGCTCCGCGATCGACTGTGCAACGAGCTTGGCATCGAGCTCGGGGCGCTTGATCTCGTTGATGTTGATGTGGACGTTCTTGTGTGTCAGCGCATGCAGGTCGCGGCGCAGCGCGTCAACCTCGGCGCCGGACTTGCCGATCACGATGCCGGGGCGCGCCGTGTAGATGTCGACCGTGATCCGCTGCTTGTCCTTGCGGATCAGGATGTCGGACAGCCCCGCATGCGCCAGCTTCCCGAGGATGTGCTCGCGGATCTTGACGTCCTCGAGGATCGCGTCGGAGAAGTCCTTGTCGTTCGTGTACCAGTTGGATTTCCAGTCGTGGATCACGCCCACGCGCATCCCGCCCGGATGGATCTTTTGTCCCATCAGCTCTCCTCGCTTTGATTCTCGGAAGACGCCTGCGGCTGCTCCTGCGTGGAGCTCGCCTTCGAGGCTGCACGGCGGCGCCTAGGCTTCTTCGGTTCTTCGGCCGGCGGCTCTCGCGGCGTCTCCACGGCAGCCTCGAAGGGCTGCAGCTTCAGCGTCACGTGGCAGGTGCGCTTCTTTACACGCGCCACCCGGCCTCGGGCGCGGGGCCGCCAGCGCTTGATCGTCGGGCCCTCGTCGACGTAGGCCGCGGTGATGACGAGCTCGTCACCGAGCAGGTTGTGGTTCGCCTCGGCGTTGGCGACCGCGGAGGCGAGTACCTTCTCGATCTCACGGGCCGCAGCACGGGGAGTGAACGCGAGGACCGACCGCGCCTCGGGCACGGTCCGGCCGCGGATGTGCTCCACGACCAACCGCGCCTTGCGCGGGGCGATGCGCAGCCACTTCGCCTGGGCACGCACCTCCTGCTGCTCCTCCACCGGCTCGGTTCTCGCGCGCGCCATTAGTGCCCCTTCCAGCGATGCCGTCGGAATTCTGGGTCGCGAGCCAGAGGCGCCGACTTGTCGGCGCCGACCAGCAGAGGTCGTGCCGGCTTTGCCGGCGCGACCGTCTCAAGCCAGAGGTCGCACTCGGCCGCGCCAAGGCTGCTTGACTGCCTTGGCAAGGACGAGGGTGGGCTCTGGCCCCGCGTGATCGCGGGCGAGAAGCCGGCATGTA
>DASSXA010000218.1:0-3519 GCA_035704315.1 Gaiellaceae bacterium | reverse complement strand
GGCGACGAGCTGCTCGGCGAGGTCACCGGCGAGGAGCTCGAGCTGGAGGCCTTCGCGCAGAGCCTCCGCGAGCAGCTCGGTCGCTAGTCCACGCTAGAGCGCGCCGCCGGCCGCGGGTGGAGCGCCCGCTTCGAGCGGACTCTCGTCGGCGCTCGTGCGTGCCAGGTACTCCTCGACCAGCAGCACGTTGTCGCCCGCGCGCTCGACGATCCGGAGCAGCTCGGACATCGAGGCGACCTCCTCGCGCTGCTCCTGGAGGAACCAGTGGAGGAACTGCTCGCCGACGAGGTCTCCTTCCTCGCGGGCGAGCGCGACGAGCGCCGTGATCTGCTCGGTCACGCGCTTCTCCTGCTCGAGGGCGAGCTCGACGGGCTCGGTCGGGCTGCCGAAGTCGGTCCGCGGCGCCTCGACGCCGGGGATCGTGACCGGCAGGTCGGCATCGAGGAGGTACTGGACGATCATCATCGCGTGATTCCGCTCCTCGACCGCCTGCCGGTAGAAGGTGGCGGCAAGCTGGGGGAGCGTCTCCGCGTCGTAGTAGGCAGCGATCGCGACGTACTGCTGCGACGCCGCGAACTCGTATGCGATCTGCCCGTTCAGCGCCTCCGGAAAGCGGGCCATGGAGCGAATCTAACCGAACGGCGGGGGCAGCCTGGACCGCAACGTCCTGGAAAATGAATACGCTTTATTCATGCGAAGACGGGTCATGATCGTCGGCGCCGCGGGTCGTGACTTCCATAACTTCAACCTCGTCTACCGTGGCCGACCCGAGTACGACGTCGTCGCATTCACGGCGACGCAGATCCCGAACATCGACGGGCGCGTCTATCCCGGCGAGCTCGCCGGCGAGCTGTATCCGAGCGGGATTGCGATCCATCCGGAAGCCAAGCTCGAGGAACTGATCCGCGACCACCAGGTGGACGAGGTGGTCTTCGCCTACTCCGACGTGACGCACGAGCACGTCATGCACGTGGCCTCGAAAACCCTCGCCGCCGGCGCGGAGTTCACGCTCCTGCCGCCGGACGAGACCATGCTCACCTCGTCGAAGCCGGTTGTCGCGATCTGTGCCGTGCGCACCGGCTCCGGGAAGAGCCAGACGACACGGCACATCGCCGGGCTGCTGCGTGCGGACGGGAAGCGCGTTGCCGTCCTCCGCCACCCCATGCCGTACGGCGACCTGACCAAGCAGGCCGTGCAGCGCTTCGCCGACTACGCCGACCTCGACGCTGCCGACCCCACGCTCGAAGAGCGAGAGGAGTACGAGCCCCACATCGCCGAGGGCAACCTCGTCTTCGCCGGCATCGACTACGCCGCCATCCTCGACCGCGCAGAGCAGGAGGCCGACGTGATCGTGTGGGACGGCGGTAACAACGACACGCCGTTCATCAAGCCGAACGTCCACGTGGTGGTCGTCGACCCGCATCGGCCCGGCCACGAGCTTCGTTACCACCCCGGCGAGACGAATCTCCGGATGGCGGACATCTGCGTGGTCAACAAGGTCGACTCGGCGCCGCCGGAAGGCGTCGAGGCCGTGGTCGACTCGATCAGAACGCACAATCCCTCCGCGAAGATCGTCCTGGCCGCCTCGCCCTTCCACGTCGAGGAGAACGGCCTCCAGATCAAGGGGCGCCGCGTGCTCGCGATCGAGGACGGGCCGACCCTCACTCACGGCGAGATGGCCTACGGGGCGGCCGTGCTGGCCGCGAAGGCCAACGGCGCCGCCGAGCTCGTCGACCCGCGGCCGTTCGCGGTGGGCTCGATCGCGAAGACGCTCGAAGAGTGGCCGCACATAAGGGAGCTCCTCCCGGCGATGGGCTACGGGCGCGACCAGATGCAAGAGCTCCGGGAGACGATCGAGCGCTCTGACGCCGACGTCGTCCTGATCGGAACGCCGATCGACCTTCGGCGGGTGATCGACTTCGACAAGCCCGCGCTGCGCGTCACCTATCGACTGCAGGAGCTGGGCGAGCCGACGCTTGCGGACTTGCTCGCCGAGCACGGGCTCATCACCGGAACGACCGAAGCCGCCCTCGCTTGACCCTGGTCGTTGCCCTAGGGGGCAATGCGCTGATCCGGCCCGGCGACCGTGGGACGGCGGCCGAGCAGTCGCTCCGGCTCCGGGAAGCCGCGTCCTCGCTGACGCCGATCCTCGAGGAACCGCGGCTCGTGATCACACACGGAAACGGACCGCAGGTCGGGAACGAGCTCCTGCGGCAGGAACGCGCAGCCGACGAAGTTCCGCCGTTGCCCCTGTACCTCGCTGTCGCCCAGACGCAGGCCGAGATCGGAGCGTTGATCCAGAGCGAGCTGGGGCCCGTCACCGGCCGACCGGTGGCGTGCCTGCTCACGCACGTCGTGGTCGCCGAGGACGATCCTGCCTTCGAGCGCGCGACGAAGCCTGTCGGCCCCTTCTACTCGCGTGAGCAGGCTCAGGTACTGGAGCGTGAGCGTGGCTGGAGTCTGGCCGAGCAGCAGGGCCGCGGCTGGCGGCGCACGGTTCCTTCCCCGATTCCGCTCGAGGTCGTCGAGCTCGAGCAGATCCGAACGCTCATCGACAACGGAGTAGTCCCGATTGCCTGCGGCGGCGGCGGCATCCCCGTCGTCCGGCAGAGCGGGCGGCTCCACGGCGTCGATGCGGTGATCGACAAGGACCGCGCGTCCGCGCTGCTCGCCGTCGGCCTCGGGGCCGACCGGCTGCTGATCCTCACCGATGTCGCTTCGGTCCGGCGCCGGTTCGGCCGCCCCGGCGAAGAGGAGCTCCGCGAGCTCTCGGCCGACGAAGCCGAGGCGCTGCTACCTGAGCTCGCGGAGGGCTCCATCCGCCCGAAGCTCGAGGCTGCGATCGTCGTCGCCCGCGCCGGAGGCGAGGCGACGATCACGGCGCTCGACCGCGTCGATGACGCACTGGCCGGCAACGCCGGCACCCGAGTGACCGGCTAAGGCGCCGACTCGGCGGCGCCGACCAGAAGAGGCCGTGCCGGCTTTGCCGGTGCGGCCGACTAAGACCGGCCGATCGAACCGGTCGGCGGGGTCGGCCGAATGTGCCTCGACCCCGAGTGAAAGGAGCCACACCCTCAATGCGCACTCTCGTACTAGCCGTGCTCGGCGTGGTCGTCGCAGCATCGGTGCTCCTCGTGGGCAAGCTCGCACCCGCCGCGAGCCAGGCCTCGAGTCACCGTGAAGCGCCGCTGATCGCCGAGGACCCGACGGCCGACAACACCGACCTCTACGCGTACAGAAGCACTGACGCGCCCAACTCCCTCACCGTGATCGCGAACTGGATCCCTGCTGAGGATCCGGCCGCAGGGCCGAACTGGTACCGCTTCTCGGAGCGGGCCCGGTACTCGATCAACATCGACCGGAACGGCGACGCGAAGCCTGACGTCACCTACCGGTTGCGGTTCAAGAACCGCGACGCCTCGCTGTTCCTCGGCAACACCGTGCAGGACTACACCGTCACGCGCGTGAAGAACGGCCAGGAGCTCGTCGTCGCCCGCGGTGTCACGCCGCCGAACAACA
>DASSXA010000373.1:0-4002 GCA_035704315.1 Gaiellaceae bacterium | reverse complement strand
GAGTTCTACGGCGGAACGCTCGGCCTGAAGCGGAACGCGCTGGCGAGCGAGGGGTGGCCGGAGTTCGAGGCAGAGAACGTCGGCGTCGTGCTCAGCACGCCGGAGCAAAAGGGCGGCGGGGAGTATCGACCTGAGTATGCGATCGCCTTGCGCGTCGCTGACGTCGCCAAGGCGATGGAGCGGCTGCGCGAGCGCGGCGTCGAGTTCGAGTTCCCTGAAGCGTACGACTCCGGCGTCTGCCACATGGCGTTCTTCAAGGATCCCGACGGCAACTCGCTGATTCTTCACCACCGCTACGCGCCGTACAGCGACGGCTCGCTTCCGTGATGCGGGTCGAGCAGGTCGACTACGTGTCGGTTCCGACGCGGGACGCCGGGCGCGCCGTGGCCTGGTATCGGGACGTGATGGGTCTGCCGGTCAGTGACTACACCGAAGGAGAGATCGAGACGCCGAACGTCACGCTCTCGTTCTGGAATCCCGAGGAGCAGGGTGAGGCGTTCGTCCCGAACGAGAACGGAATCGCGCTCCGAGTCGCTGACGTCGAGACGGCTCTCGAGGAGTTGCGAGCCGCCGGCGCCGAGGTGGTCGGCATCCAGGACTCAGGCGTTTGCCACATGGGCTTCGTCAAAGACCCCGACGGCAACGTCCTGATCCTGCACCGGAGGTACAAACCGCGTGGCTAGCGTCCGTAACGGTCACGTCCAGGGGCCTGGCCCCCAGACACGGCCAGCGGAGGCGATTGTCGGGCTTCCGCACCGGAGGTACGATCCTCGTGGATAGGGCTGTTGCAGCGGCGCGTTATGCGGAGCTCCCGCTCCCGAACACGGCCGACGAGCACTGGCGCTTCACGGATCTGCGCGGCTTCGACCCGGACTCTTTTGTCCGCAACGGCCACGTCCAGGGGCCTGGCCCCCAGACACGGCCTGCGGAGACGCTCCTGGACGTCGATGTCGCGGCGATGGCTGTGGTCGACGAGAGTGGCATCTCGATCGTCGAGAGCGCGCCCGAGGGCGTCACGTTCGAGCCGTTCAGCGATCACGAGCGGCTGGGGCAGCTCGTCGGGACCGACGAGAAGTTCGCGGCGCACAACGCGGCCGTCTGGGAGCACGGGCTGCTCGTCACGGTGCCCAAAGGCGTCGAGCTGGAGCAACCGCTTTCGGTCCGGATCGTCAACTCCCTCGACGGTGGAGCGCTCTTCTTCCGTCTGCTCGTGATCGCGGAGCCGGAGAGCCGGTTCACGCTGATCGAGGAGTACGTGTCGTCTTCGCCGGAGGTCGCCGGCTACACGAACACCGTCAGCGAGCTCTACGTCGAGCAGGCCGCGAGGCTCGAGTACGTCTCGATCCAGAGCCTCTCGCCCGACACCTGGCACTTCGCGTCCCACCACGCCCGCGTCGAACGCGACGCCGAGCTTGACTGGGTCGCAGGCGGCTTCGGCTCGAAGAAGGGGAAGGTCTGGATCCAGAACGACCTAACCGGCCAAGGTGCGACCTCGCGAGTCACCGGCGCGTACTTCGCCGACGGCGAGCAGCACCTGGACTATGACACCTACCAGCTGCACTCCGCGCCGAACACGACCTCCGACTTCGCCTTCAAGGGCGCGCTCCGCGACAAAGCGACGGCCGTCTGGCGCGGGATGATCCGTGTCGAGAAGGACGCGCAGCGCACCAACGCCTACCAGGAGAACCGGAACCTGATGCTGTCCCCGACGACGCACGCAGTTCCGATCCCGGGGCTCGAGATCCTCGCCAACGACGTCCGCTGTACGCACGGCGCAACGGTTGGCCAGGTCGACCGGGAGCAGCTCTTCTACCTGATGGCCCGCGGCCTTTCCCGCAGCGAGGCCGAGCGGTTGATCGTCCGCGGCTTCTTCACCGACGTGCTCGACCGCATCGAGCTCGAGCCGGTGCGCGAGGCGCTCGGCGAGGCCCTCGAGGCCCGCATTCCACAGGCGTAGATGAGGCGCCCGAAGGCGCCCCATCTCGCAGAGAGTGAGTGCTAGTCCAGCCCGACTGACGACTCGGTCACCGTGATGTCGCCGCTCGTCAGTGGCGCGTAGCCGACGAGCGAGTCCGCTGATGGGCAAACGTTCGGGAACCCCGTCGGCATCAAGGCCAGGTCGGGATCGCCGGGGGGCAACACGGCGAGGACGCTGATCTGATCAGCGGAGGAGCCGCCGGGTGGGCCATTGTCCTCCACATAGATCACATATGGATCGCCGGCCGAGATGCCCGGCTGTCCGGGCTCCTCGGTGAGGACCCCACCGATGGCCGCATGGTTCCCGTCGACGGCGATGCAGGTGACGGGCCCGAAGAACGTACCCCCGGTGACGTTGTTGTGACGTTCGAACTGCCCCCACGCCCGCTGGTTTCCCTGCTGTACGGCGAGGATTCGCGACGTGAAGTTGAACGGCGAACAGAACGGGCCGCCAGGGGTCTGCCAACAGGCGGGCCCGAAGTTGCCCACGCCGAACGTGTAATCGCGAACACGCTCGACGCCGCCTCCTGTCGCCGTCGCGATCGTGGCGACCGAGAGGCCGGCCGCGAGCGCTCCCGCGATCGCGCCGAGTAGTCGTATCCGATGCATCTCTTGCTCCTCCTTCAGGTATCGGACCTGTCGCATCTACGGGACATACGTCGCTCAGCGCAGGCAGGTCACTTGCATGGTTCCGGTCGCACTCGCCGTCGGCGAGATGTTGACCAGGTAGACGGTCCAGCCGTTCCCGTCGCCGGTCGGACGCGTGTCTTCGGCCGCGACGAGGTTCGGGCTCGCGAACCCGCCCGAGACGGCTTTGGCGCCGGGGCCGCAGAACGCCGAGAAGTCCTTCTCCTCGCTGGGCGCGAGCGCGAACGGCACCGGGTTGGTGAAGACGAGCGCGGCCGCCGTATTCGCCGGCCCCTCCATCGAAGCGATGTCTTCCGCGCCCAGCCCGTCCAGCGACGTCGCCGGCCCGGGGATCGCGGCGACCTCTCGCGCCGTCTTCCCCTGCAGCTTGCCAGCGTTCTTCGCGAAGAGTGCCCGTTTCGCCGTCGGGACGACGCCGGTGGCGAGCGCCGTGCCGCTCAACGAGACGAAGAGGGCGATGCAGGCGATGACGAGCGCGGGACTTGGTGTCCGCAGTCTTCCGATCATGCTCCAACTCCTTTCTTCAGTGGGCTCATCGCCTCGTGTGTCGCTTACTGCGGTTTCGGCCGGATTGCATCGCGGTTGCACAACTCCCGACATTGGGCCAGTTGCAACGAATTCGCCGGGGTGCTAGGAGAAGTCGTGGACTTCCGGATACTGGGGCCGCTCCAGGTCTCTGACGACGGCCACGACGTTGCGATCCGCGGGGAAAAGGGGCGAGCGCTCCTGGGTTTGCTCCTTGTAAACGCGAACAGAGCTGTCTCGGAGGACGTACTCATCGATGCCCTTTGGGGCGACACGGCCTCTCCGAGAGCAGCTGACAACCTGCACGTGCTCGTCTCGCGCCTCCGGCGGCCTTTGGGCAACGACCGAATCGTCCGTGACGGCCACGGCTACCGGCTGTGTGTCGCCGACGGAGAGCTCGACCTGGATCGCTTCCTCCAGCTTCGGAGCGACGGAAAGCTCCGAGAGGCGCTCGAGCTGTGGCGAGGCCCGCCCCTGGCGGACTTCGCCTATGCATCATGGGCAGCGGGCGAGATCCGCCGGCTCGAAGAGCTTCGGGTCGTGGCGCTTGAAGAGCGGATCGAGCTCGACCTCGCCGAGGGCCGGCACGCCGAGCTCATCGGGGAGCTGAACACGCTCATCGCAGAAGAGCCGTTGCGAGAGAACCTCCGCCGGCTGCTGATCATCGCGCTTTATCGCTCGGGTCGACAGGCAGAGGCGCTGGAGGCGTACCGCGCTGCACGCCAGATGCTCGACGAGGAGCTCGGACTCGAGCCGGGAACAGAGCTCCAGGAGCTCGAGCTCGCCGTCCTCCGCCACGACCCCGCGCTCGACGCTCCTCGTCGACTCGTCGTCCTCCCAAAGCTGAGTCTT
>DASSXA010000049.1:0-14653 GCA_035704315.1 Gaiellaceae bacterium | reverse complement strand
CCTCTGTGGATACGGGCTGGCCAACTGGCTGCTCGGGAATCCAGAGGTTCCCGCTTCGGCCGACCCGCAGGCATCCGAACGCCTTTCGGAGCCGATCGGCTACGCAAATGGCGTCGCAATCCTCGCGGCGATGGGCCTCCTCCTCGCCGCCGGCTTCGCGGCCCGGGCGTCGAGGACTCACGGGGCAGCGGCCGCGGCTGCGAGCGCGCCGCTCTTCGCTGTGACGCTCTACTTCACGTTCGGCCGGGGGGCGTGGCTGGCGCTCGCCATCGGGCTCAGCGTGGCGGTGGTGGTGGGCCCTGGTCGGCTTCAGCTCGCGGCGACCGCGCTCGCCGTGGCCGCACCGGCCGCAATCGCCGTGGTTGCCGCGGATCTGCTTGGCGCTTCGGCGTGGCTCGCGGCGTTCGTCCTGCTCTTGTGCGCACTCGCGCTGACCGTGCCCTACGTTTTGCGTTCAGCGGAAGCGCGCTATCGCCCGTCACCGAGGGTGCGGCAAGCATTCGCCGCCAGCCTCATCGCACTGCCGGTGGTTGTGCTCGCCGCTGGGCTGATCCGGCTCGGGGGACCCGCTGCGGCGTACGACTCCTTCAAGGCCGCGCCGGCGCCGACTCACGGGGACGTCCAGGGCCGCGTCTTCAGTCTCTCCGGAAGCAACCGCGCGGACTACTGGCATGTCGCGTGGCGCGTCTACGAGAACCACCCGACGCTCGGCGCGGGGGCGGGCACCTACGCTCGCTCGTGGCTGCGCGAGCGCCCCGTTCCGCAGCCGGTACAGGACGCTCACAGCTTGTACCTCGAGACGCTGGCGGAGCTGGGGCCGATCGGTCTCGCCCTCCTTCTCGTCGCACTGGCCGCCCCCTTCGCCGCTCCCCGCTCGTGGTGGACGCCGGTCGCGCTCGCTCCCTACGTGGCCTTTCTTGCCCACGCCGCGCAGGACTGGGACTGGGAGCTGCCCGCGGTCACGGTCACTGCGCTTGCTTGCGCGGCGGCTCCGATCACGTCCTCTGACGGCCGACGCGTACCGCGTCTCCTGGCGATCGTCCCCGCCGCGCTCTGTCTTCTCGTCGTGCCGGCGTTCCTCGGCAACAGGGCTGCCGCCAAGGCGGAATCGGCCTACGACCGCGGTGCGTGGCGGGACGCGGAGGACGCCGCGCGCTCAGCCCGTTCGCTCCAACCGTGGTCACCTGAGCCCTGGCGGCTGTTGGGAGAGGCTCAGCTCGCCGAGGGTGCGCTCGCGCCCGCCCGGAACAGCTTCCGGAAGGGCCTTGTCGAGGATCGCGACGAGTGGGAGTTGTGGCTCGACCTCGGCCTTGCGAGCGAGGGGCGCGCGCGCCGCGGTGCGTTCGAGCAGGCGGCCCGCCTGAACCCGCTCAGCCCTGAGCTCGAGGAGCTGGGGTTTAGATCCGAATAGCCGGGTACACTCGCCCCGTCCTGCCGTGCCCGCAGCGACGCCGCGGGTGATCCAACCGAGGAGGAGGTCCGACAGGAATGAGACGACTTTCGAGGCGGCGCGTGGGCGTTGCGGCGCTCGCAGGGGTGTTTGCAGTCTTCGCGTTCGCCGCCCTCGCGTCGGTCGGCGCAGCCGTCTCCCCGGCCAGTCCGCCTTCCGTTGCGGCCCAGTACCCGAAGAAGGTGACGATTTGTCACCGGACGAAGTCGAAGAAGAACCCGTATGTGACGATCCGCGTCTCGCGAAACGCTGTGCCGGCGCACCTGAGGCACGGAGACGGGATCGGGCCGTGTCCGCGGGCGATCTTCACCGTCTGCCACAAGGCGAAGAACGGCAAACACAAGACGCTGAAGGTGAAAGGCGCAAAGGCGCATCGCAAGCACCTCAAGCGCGGAGACAAGATCGGCGCCTGCAAGACCAAGAAGCACAAGGGCAAAGAGAACGAGAAGCACAAGGGCAAGGGCAAGAAGGAAAAGAAGAAGAAGGGCTAAGCCCGAGCACAGACGAAGCCCCGCTTCGGCGGGGCTTCGTCGCTTGCATCCGCTTGGGCGACTGAAATCCGTTCGCGCGCTCTCTCCGTAAAGCCACCGGGGGAGGAGCAACGCCTATCGAAGGGAGCGTGATGATGGGACCCCATCCATCCCGACGTCGGCCGGGCGCCTTGCTCGTGTTGGCGCTCGTCGTCTTTTCGGCACTCGCGGCGGCCTCGCCGCTCGCGGCTGCCGAGCAGAACTCGTACACAGTCACGCCGCTGGTCTCGGATCAACCCGGAGTAGCGGCTCGCACAGACCCGAATCTCGTCAACGCCTGGGGCCTCACGGCCAGCACAACCTCGCCCTGGTGGGTCTCGGACAACGGGACCGACCTCTCGACGCTGTACCGCGGTGACGGAACGCCGCAGGCGCTCGTCGTCAAAGTCGCCGGAGGCCCGACGGGAACTGTCTTCAACCCCACGGCCGGTTTCGTCCTGCCCACCGGCGGCAAGGCCCTGTTCCTCTTCGACAGCGAGGACGGCATCGTCCGCGCCTGGAACGGGGCTCAGGGGACGACGGCGATCGTGGTCAAGGATCGCTCCGACGTTGGAGCGATCTACAAGGGCCTCGCAATCGCCGACACCGCGGCGGGGCCACGGCTCTATGCGGCGGACTTCCACAACGCGCGCATCGACGTCTTCAACGGGAGCTTCGGCCTCGTCCCGGGTGGCTTCGAGGACTCGTCCTTGCCGGCCGGATACGCGCCGTTCAACGTCCAGACGATCGGCGATCGAGTCTTCGTGGCGTACGCCAAGCAGGACGAGGCCGCCGAGGACGAAGTGGCCGGCCAGGGAACCGGCTTCGTAGACGCCTACGACCTCGCCGGCAACCTGCTCGCGCGGGTCGCCCAGCACGGCCAGCTGAACGCCCCGTGGGGGCTCGCGCTCGCTCCGGTGGGCTTCGGCCGTTTCGGCGGCGATCTCCTCGTCGGCAACTTCGGCGACGGGCAGATCAATGCCTACGAAGAGCTGCCGAACGGACACTTCGAACACCGCGGCGAGCTGCGCGGCTCCGACAACAAGCCGCTCACGATCGACGGGCTGTGGGCGCTCCGCTTCGGCAACGGTGCCAACGCGGGGCCGACGGGAACGCTGTTCTTCACGGCCGGGCCGGACGAAGAGAGCCACGGGCTCTTCGGGTCGATAACCGCCGGCTGAACCGACTGGCGGCGGCGCGTGTTTCGCGGCGCGCCGCCGCCGCTCAACCAGCCACCGGCACCGACGCCGGCAGCCGATAGGCCGGCTGCGGTCCGTCGAAGCCCTTGAGCTCGAGCTCCTGCGGCTCCGCCGTCATTCCCCGTTCCTCCAGCCATGACGAGACGCGGCGAAAAGCCTCGTCGCTCAACAGGATCTCGCCGCCGGCCGCGGACTGCTGCAGGCGCGCGGCGAGGTTGGTTGCCGGTCCGAGGACACTGACGTTCGCTTCGTCGACGGACCGCGAGACCACCGCCGGACCTACGGCTATGCCGATCCCAAGGGGGAGATCCATGAGCGCCGCCTTGTCCCGGAGAGCGAGAGCGGCTTCCAGGGCGAGCGCGGCGTGATCGACGCGTGAACCGGCCACGTTGAAGGTCGCCATCACGGCGTCGCCTGCGAATTTGTCCACGATGCCGCTCCGCCGGCTCACTTCCGCGGCCGCCCACCGATGCAGAGTCAGCAAGCGGTCCGCAAGCTCCTCTGGCGCGCTGGCCGAAGCCAGGGGCGTGTAGCCGCGGACGTCGGCGAACATCGAGGTCACGAGCCGCTCGCCCGCCTGAAGGACGGAAGGCTCTGCGACCTGCGCTTCGGGCTCTTCGACGAGCTGCGGCAGCTCCAGGCCCAAGCGGTCCGCTACGGCCCGCGCCTCGTCGCGAACGCGCACAGCGCCGGCCTGGTTGGCTTCGCGTATGCAGGACTCGAGTCGCGACCGCGCCGAATCCTGATCTCCCGTCGCCGCGGCTGCCTGGGCGGCGAGCGTGCGCGCCTGCCACGTCCAGATCCGCAGGTCGGAGTTTTCCAGCTCGCGCAGCGCGTCCTCGAGCAGCGGCCGGGCCTCGGTCGCTCGCTCTGAGGCGAGCAGGATGCGAGCTTCGGCGATCGCGAGGGCCGCTTGCCCCAGCTCGGTTGCCGCTCGTTTGGCACGGCCCAAAAGCCCTGCTGCCTCGTCGGTAGCACCGCCGGCGACGAGCGCTTCGACTCCGAGCGCCACGGTCTTCGGAAAGATCAGCACCGCATCTTGGGCCGCGACGCGGCGCCCGAGCTCGAGCGCCTCGTCGACATGCCCCAGCGCCACCGCGACTCGCACGCGGGCCGGGGTGTCGTACACGATGTCTTGCAGCTCCTCGGCGGGCGAGATCGGCGGAAGCTCCACTTCAGCCTCCGCGGTACGGCCGAGCTCGACGAGCGCCTCGGTGGCGGCGAGACGGCCGCGCCACTCGAACTTCGAAGCACCAAGGCTCTCGTGTCGCGCTGCCGCTCGACGCGCCCACTCGAGCGCCTCCGACAGCTCGCCCAGCTCGATGAGGACCCAGCTCCGCGCGATGTCTCCGCCGGCCGAGGCCCAAGTGGGGAAGAGCACTTGCTCTTGCTTTTGCAGCGTCTCTTCGAAGCCGCCGGCGACGCTGTGTACGCGGTCCCAGATCTCGTTGTAGAGGGCGTTCGAGGCGATGACGGCGTAGCCCTTGGCCAGCGCTTCGTGGAAACACTCGTCCAAGAGCTTGAACTCCTGGGTCGTCCCGTAATACCCGAGCGCGGTGGTGGCCAGCGCCCAGACGCGCTCGAAGTCGGCCGAGGCCTGCTCGGCGATCTCAACCGCGCGTTCACCGGCCGCGAGGCATTCGTCGTACTCCAGCTGGAAGGCATGGATGCCTGCGATCCGGAGGTACACGAGCGCAAGGTCGGCGGACGGCCCTTCGCGCTCGAGGGCCGTGCGCGCATGCTCGAACTGCTCCATGGCGGCCTGCGTCTGGTCGAGCTCCCACTGACTACGACCGAGGTGGATTCGAGCCTGAGCCGCCTCGCGTGAAAGGCCCAGCTCTTCGAGCTGGTCGACGGCCTCGAGAAGCAGCTGCTCTGCGGCCGCGGGCTCGCCGTTGTACCACCGCAGGCGGCCCATCCGCGAGAGCAGCAGTGCCCGCTCGCGCCGATCGGCGACATGCGGGAGGACGTGCTCGAGTAGCTCCGCTGCTTCCCTGAACGCGACCGAGCGCTCAGCATCGTCAGCTGCCCGGAAACAGGCGCCCGCGGCTTCGTTCGCCCGACCGGCGTTCAGAAGATGGCTCGCGACGGCCATGGCGCTCCCACCCCTGCGCTCGAGCGCATCGGCGGCACGGGAATGGATCCGCTGGCGCTTCGGCAAGACCGTGTCGCTCGCAATCGCTTCCTGCGTCAGGGCATGCCGCCAGCTGTAGCGCTCATTTGCCGCTGCGTCCTCCTCCAGGAGCTGCTGGCCGACTGCCTCCTCCAGAGCCGCGAGGACGGCTCCCTCGTCCGCATCGGAGACGTCGACGAGCAGTCCGTACTCGAACGTGCGCCCGAGAACCGCCGCGGCTCGCAGCACTTCGATGTGAACCGGGTCGAGCCGTCCGACGCGAAGCAGCACCGCCTCTCGCACGGTGTCCGGCAGTCGCAGGGCATCGAGCGGCCGTCGGTCCCACCCGGTCGCGGTTCGAACGATCTCGCGACGGTCGACCGCCTCCCGGAGGAGCTCCTCGAGAACGAACGGATTCCCGTCGGAACGTGCGTGGACGAGCGAGCCGAGCTCCGCGCTGACGCTCTCGGCGTCCAGGATGGCAGCGATCATCTCGGTCACCTGTTGGGGCGTCATCGCATCGACGGTGACCGTCTCCGCGGCCCCGCTTCGCTGCCAGATCTGAACCATGCGTGTCAGTGGACGGCGCCGGTCGAGCTCGTCGCTCCTGTAGGAGGCGAGCACCATCACCCTGCTGTTGGCCATCCGCCGCGCGACGTAGTCGAGCAAGTGACGCGTCGAGCTGTCGGCCCAGTGGACGTCGTCGAGAACCAGGAGCAGCCCGCGTTCGCGAGCCCACAGATCGAGCAGGGTGACGACCGACTCGAACATCCGGAGCTTTGCCTGGGCGGGGTCCCCGGTGGTCGCGGGTTGAGCACCGTTTCCCAGCTGCGGGAAGAGCTGCGCAAGCTCCCCGCTCATGGGGCCGAGCTCGGCTCGCACCTGCGCAAGATCGTGTTCGCCGAGCTGGTTGCCGATCGCCTCGACGAAGGGGAGGTAGGGGAGCGACAGCTCGGCCTCCGAGCAGCTTCCCCACAGCGCGGTGCACCCAAGCTTGCGCGCTCGCCGGGTCAGCTCGGTGGCGAGCCGTGTCTTGCCGATCCCTGCCTCGCCGGCGAGGAGGACGAACCGTCCGTCACTTCTGTTGGCGGCGAGGAGGGCATCCT
Organism: Gaiellaceae bacterium; assembly: GCA_035704315.1. Taxonomy (GTDB): domain Bacteria; phylum Actinomycetota; class Thermoleophilia; order Gaiellales; family Gaiellaceae; genus JACDAN01. The sequence continues at coordinate 8,276 of DASSXA010000049.1, read as the reverse complement.
CCAGTTGGGACAGCTCCTCCTGCCGGCCGACGAGCACCGGAGAGAGAACACGCTGCATCTCTCGATTCTCGCAAGCGGCCTTGGGGTCCCGAAAATGTACTTGAGGCGTGCCTTTGCCATTTCGAGGCGCCGTCGGCGGCGGCGGTTGCCGAGGTAAACGGGCGTGCCGGCGTTCCACTCGACCGGATAGTCCCTGCACAGCGCATAAAACCTGTACCTCCGTAGAGCGATTTTCCGGGCCGTCCTGCCCAGAATGGCCGGGAATGTCCCACCCCGTTGGTCGTGACGCGGAGCTGCGCTTCGTCCACGACTTTGTCGCCGCTGTACCCAACTCCAACCCGGCACTAGTAATCGCGGGGAGGCGGTGAAATGCTTTCGAATCGCTCACGAGGCCCTAACGAGGCCGTCATAGGGTCGGCGGGCATGCGGCTTCCCCTTCTCGCGGTCGTATCGACTCTGTGATGAGCATTGTTGCGGCGATTGCGACGACGCTTCTGTTGCTCGCCGCGAGTGCGAGTAACCCACCCAGCGGTTTGATCGCCGTGGTGAACGACGACGGGGGAATCTCCCTCATGAACTACGACGGCAGCGGCAAGCGGCCGCTGGTGGCGGGCTCCGAACCGGTGTGGTCGCCGGACGGGACTCGCCTCGCTGCCTGCTGCGTCGGAGATCAGATCGTCGTCGTCCGTCCTGATGAGGCGAATGTCTTGCACGTAGCCACGGGTCGCGAACCCGCGTGGTCTCCCGACGGCCAAAGACTCGCGTTCATCCGTTCTACCAGCTCAACGTTGAGCGACGTCTATGTCGTAAACGCCGAGGGCGGGACCGAGCGCCGCCTGACCGACGACTCATGGGTCGACGCCTCACCGGCATGGTCGCCAGACGGATCGCAGATCGCTTATGCAAGCGAGCGGTCGCCATCGCGGGTGATCGTTATGCGAGCCGACGGCGCTGAGTCGAGCGAGATCGGGCAGGGCGAGGGTCCATCATGGGCACCTGGGAGGGCGCGGCTGGCCTTCAGCTCCTTCGGAGCAGCCTACGGCCTCTTCGTTACGTCGCTCGGTGCTGGTTCAATCACGCGGGTGGGAGGCCCGGCGGCTCAACCGCCAGTCTGGTCTTCCGATGGATCGCGGTTGATCTACACCTCGGCGTGGCGGCCCGGCGTTTGTATCCGCTGCCGCGAACCGTCTTCGTCGGTCGTCGTGGCAAAGGCCGACGGATCCGGTGCGGTGCGGCTTACCGACTCGCAGGAAGTCGACCTCGCGCCGTCGTGGTCACCCGGAGAGAGCCGCATTGTCTTCGCCCGGAGGCCTCCCGAAGTGCTCCGCTCGAGGGTCTACACCATGAACCCGGACGGCACCTGCGAGACGCTGCTCTCGCTGGGCGGGAACCCGGCCTGGCAACCCGTGCCAGGCGGGACCGCTCCCACGAGCATCGGCTGCGCCGGAATCGGGCTACGCGACGCTAGGGCGCCGGATCGGGTTTTGGGCTCGCTGAAACCGTTCTCGGTTTCCGTCACGATCGTGAACGACGGCACGCTTCCCGCCAAAGGCGTGCTGGTCGACGGAACCGGCACCCGCCGTATGGAATTGGTCTCGGCCAGAGCCGGCCAGGGATCATGCACCGTCGGACGCGTTGCGATCTGCCGGCTCGGGACGCTTTCCCCGCGCGGCGCAACGCTCGTCACGTTCGTCATGCGTGCCCCGGCGGGGTTTCCTTCCTGGACGGTGCGGGTTCGCGCCGACGAGCCCGACGGCTATCCCGAGGACAACGTGTTGTCAGGCGGGCCTTTCGTCAATTACTGCACGATCGTCGGGACCGGGAATCGCGATGTCCTGACGGGCACATCCGGCCGCGACGTGATCTGCGGTAAGGGAGGACCAGACGAGCTCGTCGGCGGTGCGGGCGCCGACCGGATCGAGGGCGGTGATGGGTCCGACCGCGTGATGGGCGGCCGCGGCCGCGACCGGCTGTTCGGCGAAGGTGGCCGCGACAGGATCCTCGCCCGCGACGGCCTACGGGACTCGATCACCTGCGGAGGCAATTTCGACCGCGTGCTCGCAGATGGTCGCGATCTCGTCGCCCGTGACTGTGAGCGGGTGGTGCGACGGTGAGGATCCTCCTGGCAGCGTTCGCACTTGTTGCCGTCTCCGTGGTTGCGACCTCAAGTGCCGCCGACACCCCGAACGGGCCGATCTTCTTCTTCGGCTCCCGCTCGGCCGACTACTTCACCGAGATCTACTCCGTCGCGGCCGACGGGAGCGGCCGGGCGAATCTCACTCGGAACCCTGCGGCCGACGGCGGGGCTGCAGTCTCGCCGGACGGGTCGCGAATCGCATTCGTGACCCACCGCGACGGCTTCGACGCGATCTACGTCATGGACGCCGATGGGAGCGGCCACCGGCAGGTCGTTGGCCGGCTTCCGATCGGGACGTACCGGATCGAATCACCCGTCTGGGCCCCAACCGGCCGTCGCCTTGTCTTCATGGCCATCCAGCCACCGGTTGGCTCGTTCTTCGAGTCCAGGCTGCTCTACTCGGCCGACGTTGCGAGTGGCCGCGTCAGCTTGCTGGATGGCACCGGCTGTGGGGGTGGAGCGGCGTTTTCGCCGGACGGGCGGTACGTCGCCTTTGCCATAGTGGAATGCAAGTCCGGGACTGGGGGCGTGAGGGTGGTTCGCCCGGATGGAAGCGCTGCACGGACCGTCGGCAGCGGCTCGCTCGTCGGTTGGGCGCCCAAGGGAGCGCGCATCCTCTTCCTGCGCAACACCCGCAACCGGAAAATCCAGCACGTTGCGACGGTCGATCCCTTCGGGCGCCGCCGCTGGGAGCTACGCGGAGCCGCGGCGACCGCGGCTGCGTGGTCGCCGGGCGGCGGGCTCATCGCCTTCTCTCGGAGCGCAGGCAGGCGTTCTGGCGTCTACGTCGTCCGTCCCGGCGCCCGGCGCGCGCGGCGGGTCCTCGTCCTGGCGAAGAGTGCGTCGATCGCGTGGTCGCCGAACGGCACCTGGCTCGCGCTCGCAACCGCCCGTGCGTCGGGAAAGGGAGTGAGGATCTACCTCGCGCGGCCCAGCGGACGCGGACTCCGTCGCGTCTCGGATGCGAGATCGCTTCCTGTGTGGTCTCGGGATTCCCGTCATGTGGCGTTTGTCGGCAGCGACGGCGCGGCGCGCATTGCGAGCCCCCAAAAAGCTGGTGTCTTGCGCGTGACGGACCCAGCCGTCGATGCCGTAGCCGATCGGCTCGAGTGGGACGCGCAGAACCGGCTGGTCTTCGAGTCCACGCGACGTGGTGCAGGCTCTGCGTACGTGCTCGCCGTCGAGCCCGACGGCACCGGTGTGCGGCAGGTCACGCCGGACACGGCCCCAGTCGGCCGCATCTCGCCCGACGGCTCGCGCGTCACCTTCGTCCGCGACTCACACATCTGGACGGCGCGTCTCGATGGGAGCCAGGAGCGGCAGTTGACCTCCGGCGCCTCCCTCGACGGAGCGCCGGCATGGTCCTCCGACGGGCAGCAGATCGCCTTCGGGCGCTCGACGAGCTCGGCCACCAGCGACATCTTCGTGGTCGACTCCAGCGGCGGCGCCCCGCGTCAGGTCACACACAACGACGTCGGCTTTAGCGCCGGGGGGCCGGCGTGGTCGCCGGATGGGAGCTGGATCGCCTTCCTCAGTTTCGGCCAGCTGCTCGCAGTTCACCCCGACGGCAGTGGACGTCATGTCATCGCCTCGACAATCGGGCTACGCGCGTACGGCGAGCCGGCGTGGTCGCCGGACGGAACGCGCCTGGCGCTCGGCGGCTGCGGGATCGCGGTCGTCAACGCCGACGGGAGCGGCGTTCGAGAGCTGACCGGCTCCGGCGTCCGGGAGGGCCAGCCGGCGTGGTCGCCCGACGGGACGAAGATCGTGTTCGCCCGCTCGGTGACTCCGTGCCCGAGCGACTTCACCGCCGACAGCGACCTGTGGACGATCAACGCGGACGGCAGCGGCGAAAAGAGGCTGACCGACGGCCCGTGGCCGGACGTCCTGCCGTCGTGGCAGCCAGTGCGGCAGTGAGATACGCGGCAGCCGCTGCGCTTGCTGTAGCCCTTTTACTGGCGGCGCCCGGAGGCGCGGTCATGACGCCGGTTGCGCCTGTTCACGTCTGGAATCCATGGGGAGCGAAAGAGCCGAGAGTCAGCGCGCTTGCGCGCGTCGGGAACACGATTTACGTCGGCGGGCGCTTCACGATGGCCGGACCTCCGACAGGCGGGGCCTACCGCCTGAGTGCGGCTACCGCGCGTCGACTTCCATTCCCACGCGTTGCGGGTCGGGTCTCCGCCGTCGAGCCCGACGGCAGGGGCGGGTGGTTCCTTGCCGGTCGGTTCTGGTTCGTGGGTGGTGCTCCTTGTCGCCACTTGGCCCACGTCCGTGCGACGGGCGTCGTCGACGCCGGGTGGTGCCCGCGCCCGACCGGCGAAGTGGACTCGATCGCTCGGGCGGGGTCACGCCTCTACGCTCTCGGGGACTTCAAGAGGATCGGCGGACTTCGCCGCCGTGGGCTGGCGGCGCTGGACATGCAGACGGGGCGAGTAACGGCGTGGAACCCGCGTGCGAACTGGGGCGCCGTGCGCTTCGATGCAGCAATCGCCGCCCGACGATCCGTCGTCTATGTGGGCGGCGACTTCAGTCGCATCGGTGGCCGAGAGCGGAACGGCCTGGCAGCGCTGGACCCGAGAACCGGAAGAGCTACGCGCTGGAATCCACACCCACGGTGGGGTGTGAATCGAGGAACCGTGTTGCGCGGCGTCTCACACATCGCCGCAGCGCCGGGGCGTGTCTACGTCGACTCGGCGGCAGAGCGAATCGGCGGGGCTCCGCGCTGCGCCCTGGCCGCACTCGACGCGGGGACGGGTCGGGCACTGGCCTGGAACCCAAATCGGCGCTGCAAAGTGATCCACGACCTAGTTGCTTCTGGCGGTCGGTTGTATGTGACAGGAGACTTCGCGACGCTCGCGGCACGCCCCCGCCGATCGATCGCGGCGTTCTCGTTGCGGAACGGAAGGCTGCTTCCGTGGCGCCAACGCGCCGTCAGCGACATCGTCGACGCGGTCGCGCCATCTGGAAACACCGTCGTCGCGGCGGTGGCCGAACCCCACTTGGCGGTGTTTCGCCTCGTCGCGATCGACAGGACCACGGGAAGGAGACGACAGCTCTCGTTCCCCCGTCCCAACGCGGAGATCAACGCGATCGGCGCCGCCGCCGGCGAGGTGATCGTCGGCGGCTACTTCGGAACCGTCGGCGGCGCCGCGCGCAGGAACCTCATGGCCGTTGACGCACGGACCGGCCAGTTGAAGAGGTGGAATCCAGGCGCCGACGGCGACGTGCACGACTTCGCATCCTCCGGCTCGACGCTCTACGTCGGCGGATCGTTCAGCCGTATCCAGGGAGAGGAACGCAAAAGCATCGCGGCCTTCGACACTGCGACGGGACGGCTGACCGGATGGCGCGGGGACGTCGACGGGCGTGTCTCGACGCTCGCTGTGTCCGGGCAGACGCTCTACGTCGGCGGTGCGTTCACGCGCCTCAAAGGGCAGCCTCGCAGCAATCTCGGCGCAATCGACCTGCGGTCAGGCGAGCTCCTCCCCTGGAATCCGGACGTCAGAGGCGGCGAATACGGGCCGGACGTGCTGGCCGTCGCGCCGGCGGGACCCGTCGTCTATGTCGGCGGCGAGTTCGCCGCCGTGGGGGGCGAGGCCAGAGCTGGCATTGCCGCGATCGAGAGCGGCTCAGGGCGTCCGACTGACTGGCGGGCCGACGCGGACGGCGGAGTCGAGACCCTCGTCGTCTCCGGCTCGACCCTGTATGCCGGCGGAGACTTCGAGCACGTCGGCGGAACAGCGAGAGACATGCTCGCGGCGTTCGACGTCGCAACGGGGAAGATACGTTCCTGGAACCCCCGACTCGGCGTCGGCACGCCTCTGGGGTTCGTAGGCGCTGTCGCGCCCGCCGGGACGAGGGTCTTCGTTGGTGGAAGGTTCTCCGTCGAGAGCGGGCGCGTGAGCCCGATGCTCGCTGCTTTCGACGTCGCGACCGCAAAGCCGACCGCCTGGCGGCCGTTTCCGGACTTCTACGGAATGGGTGTCGAGACCCTGCTTCTCACGCCGGGGAGGCTGTACGTCGGCGGTGACGTCGCAATCTACGGGGACTCGACCTTACTGGCGTTCCGGACCTAGGCCTACGAAGTCATGCGTCGCGAGCTTCTTGCCCGGGTTGAGCAGCCCCTTTGGATCGAACACGTGCTTGATTTCCGCGTGGAGCTCAACCGCCCGGCGGCCCCACTGCCGAGCCAGCTGGCCGCGTTTCACCCAGCCGATGCCGTGCTCGCCCGAGATCGAGCCGCCGAGACGTACTGCGAGCGCGAAGAGCTCCTCGGCGGCCGCCGCAGCCTGGGCCAGCGCATCATCGTCGTCGGGAGCGACGAGGAATGTGGAATGGAGGTTGCCGTCGCCGGCGTGGCCAAAGCTGCACGCTGGAAGGCCGTGGCGGGCTCCGATCGCGAGCGTCTCCTCGATCGCCTCGGCAAGGCGGTCGAGCGGGACGACTATGTCCTCGCTCACCTTGCCGCCGCGCTGGGCGGTCACGGCGATCGAGACTCCTTCGCGCCAGCGCCAGAGCTCGGCGATCGTGCTCGGCTCGGTCGGTGCGTGGACCGCAACCGCCCCGTCGGCGAGGACATCGAGGAGCTCGGTTCGTAGGCCCTCGGCCTCCGAGCGCGAGCCGTCGGCTTCGGCGATGACGAGGAACGCTGCCTGCCGCGGCACGGCGGCCGGGAACGAGGGCCCGGCCGCCTCCAGCGTCGTCCCATCGAGGTACTCGAGAGCCGCGGCGACGAGGCCGTTCCCGAGCACGCGCTCGATCGCGGCACAGCCCTCGTGCGTCGTCGCGTAGAAGGCAGCAACCGGGAAGGTGGCGTCGGGGACGGGCAGGAGTCTCAGCCAGGCTGCCGTGACGATGCCGAGCGTCCCCTCCGAGCCAACGAGCAGGCTCTTGAGGTCGTAGCCGGCGACGTCCTTCCGGATCGGGCCCCCGATCCTCACGATCTCCCCGGGCGGTACGACCACCTCGAGCCCGGTCACCCACGCTCCCGTCGTCCCGTACTTGAACGTGTGCGGGCCACCGGCATTCGTCGCGATGTTGCCGCCGATCTGCGACTGCTCGGCCGCGCCGGGATCCGGAGGGAAAAGGAGACCGTTCTCACGTGCGAGCCGCCGGACGGTCGCCGTCGTCATCCCCGCCTCGACCCACATCCGCCACAAGAGAGGCTCGAAAGCGCGAACGCGGGCGAGGCGCTCGAGGCTGACCACGACGCCGCCGTCGAGCGGGACCGCCCCGCCCGCAAAGCCGGTGCCACCTCCACGGGGCACGAGCGGGACGTCGTGCGCGTAGCACCACGCAAGTACGCGCGCGACCTCGTCGGCGCTCCCGGGAAGAACGACGGCGTCGGCGCGGCCGTGAAGACCCCGCCCCTCGGTCTCGTCGCCGAGGTACGCCGACGTCCCTTCCAGAACGATGCTCTCGCGCGGGAGGACCGACCCCAGGTCGCGTTCGAGCGCAGCCGAAGCCACGTGTTACTCCTAGACGGTCACCGCCTCGCGTTCTTCGACGGGTGCCCGCTCTCTCAGTAGCCGGGTGAACTCGCGCATCCAGACCGGATGATCAGGCCAGGCGCGCGCGGAGACCATGACGCCGTCGACGACACCCGCACCGTCCACGTACTCGGCCCCGACTGCCTCCACGTCCGACTGGAGGGCCGGGTAAGCGGCCGTCCGCCGACCTTTGAGCACCCCCGCGCTCCCCAGCGCGAGCGGCGCGTGGCAGAGCTGGGCCACGGGCTTCTCTTCGGAGAAGAAGTGCTCGATGATGCGTGCGAAGTCCGGGTCGTTACGGATGTACTCGGGCGCCCGCCCGCCCGGGATGACGACTGCGGCATACGCGGACGGGTCGACCTCGGAGAAGGCCAGGTCGGCATCCCATGTGTAGCCCGGTTTCTCGGTGTAGGTGTCGTAGCCATCGACGAAGTCATGGACGACGAACTGGAGCTTCTTCTTCGACGGCGCCGCAATGTCGACGTCGTACCCCTCTTCGAGCAGACGCTGATACGGGTACATGACCTCGAGTGACTCGGCGGCGTCGCCGGTCAAGACGAGCACCTTCGGCATGGCGCTCTCACCTCCCAGAATCGAATGGCGACTGTTCGCGTGAGTCTAGGCCGCGGAGGTCTTGTTCTCCGGGCACA
>DASSXA010000414.1:0-2777 GCA_035704315.1 Gaiellaceae bacterium | reverse complement strand
CCGGAACTACGCCTCTGCGGAGTTCCGGCGGATGGTCAGTTGCCGGGCTGAGGTCGGCGACGGGATCTTCGTGCTCCGCCGCGTTCGCCGCGGCGTCTGGCGGATCCTGAGCGCAGGCACCGAGCATTCCTGCCGCGAAGCCCCTCGCGGCGTCATCAGGGATCTGCTCGGAACCTGCCAGTAATAGGAGGTCCCCGGCCGGCGGCGAAGCCCGGAAGCCTGTGGCCCCGACGCAGGACGCGCTCTATGCCGACATCGACCTCGACCTCTCCTGGTCCGAGCGAGAGCTGCCCGAGCGCGAGCGGACGAAGCACGTTCACCGGCTCCATCCGTACCTGGGGAAGTTCATCCCGCAGCTCGTCGAGGTGCTCCTTCGGCGGTATGTCGCGGTCGGCGGGCGGGTGCTCGATCCCTTCGCCGGCTCCGGGACGACGCTCGTCCAGGGCCTCGAGAGCGGCTACGACTCTGTCGGCGTCGACGTAGCGGCCTTCAACTGCCTGCTCATGGAGGTGAAGACGAGGCGGTACGACCTGTTCGCGCTCGAGTCCGAGCTCCGGGATGTCGTGCGGCGGCTGAACGGGCTTTCCGGCGAGCGAAATGCGACCGGTTACCTCGCCGACTGGTTCGCGCCGGGCGCCGCCGGCGAGCTGCTGGCGTTCAGCGAGGTGATCGGCGAGTACGAGCATGCTGATGTCCTGCGGGTCGTCCTCGCTCGAGCCGCCCGCTCTGCGCGGCGCACGACGCATTTCGATCTGGAGTTCCCACGGGTGCCGCAGACGGAGCCCTACTGGTGTCACAAGCACAACCGAATCTGTCGGCCCGTGGAGCATGCTCACCATTTCCTACGGCGCTACGCGCTGGACACGCTGCGGCGGGTCAAGGAGTTTTCGCGGCTCCGGGCGCAGGAGCGGGCGGCCGTGGTCACACATGGAGACGCGCGTGAGGTCGCACTGGACGGCCCCTTCGACGCGCTCATCACCTCGCCGCCGTATCCCGGGCTGATTGACTACCACGAGCAGCACCGCTACGCGTACGAGTTGCTCGGACTCCAGGACCTTCGCGGCCTCGAGCTCGGCGCGGCAGAGCAAGGTTCCGGGGCGGCCGCGCTCGCCGCTTACGTCGCCGGCGTCGCCGCGGTCCTGGCCAGGGGGAGGGAGGCGCTCCGTGCGGGGGCGCCGGTCCTGATCGTCGTCAACGACCGCCGGGACCTCTACCCGGAGATCCTCGAGCGAGCAGGCCTCCATTTGCATGAGCGCCTCCGACGGCACGTCAACCGCCGAACCGGGCGTCGGGCCGGCGAATTCTATGAAGACGTGCTCGTTGCCCGGTAGGAAGTCACACACGCGGCACTGACTCGACACACATTCGTGCGGCATCGTTGTCTTCAATGACAACGTGCTCGCACGAACTGTGACCCATGCGCTCGTCGGGCTCGACGCAAGAACCGTCGAGGTCGAGGCCCACCTCCAGAACGGCATTCCGGGGCTGGCGATCGTCGGCCTCGCCGATCGCGCCTGCCAGGAAGCCAAGCATCGTGTCCGCAGCGGGATCTCCGCAGCTCAGCTGCAGTGGCCCTCGCGCCGGATCACCGTCAATCTTGCTCCGGCCGGGCTTCGGAAAGAGGGCTCCGGGTTCGACCTCCCCATTGCCCTGGCGATCCTGGCGGCTTCTCACCAGCTCCCGCTTCACCGGCTCGACGGCCACGCAGCCATCGGCGAGCTCGCGCTCGACGGACGGATCCGGCCCGTGCGGGGCGTCCTGGCCGCGGCCGAAGGAGCGCGGCGTGGCGGGCTCGATCGACTGGTCTGCGCGGCAGAGTCAGCCTCTGAGGCCGCGCTGGCCGGCCTCGAGCCCATAGCGGCGCGGCATCTCGCCGAGGTCGTTGCGTACCTCCGCGGCCAGACCGAGCCGCCGCCCTTCGAGCTGCCGCGGACGAACGGGCCACCGGCGCGGGAAGACGAGCTCGAACTGGCCGACGTTCGAGGCCAGGAGCGTGCCCGCCGGGCGTTGGAGCTTGCGGCGGCCGGCGGGCACAACTTGTTGCTGGCCGGCCCACCAGGAACCGGGAAGTCGATGCTCGCGCGTCGCCTACCGGGCATCCTGCCGCCGCTGACCGCCGAGGAGGCGCTCGAGGTTACGCGGATCTACTCCGTCGCTGGACTGCTGGCTCCGGGGGAACCTCTCGTCCGGAGCCGACCGTTCCGGATGCCCCATCAGAGCTCCTCCGTCGCGGCGATCGTCGGAGGAGGGCCGGGACCGAGACCGGGGGAGGCGACCCTGGCCCATCATGGGGTGCTCTTTCTCGACGAGCTCCCCGAGTTTCAGCGTCCGGCGCTCGAGGCGCTGCGGCAGCCGCTCGAGGACGGTCTGGTCAGCATTGCGCGCGCGGAGGGCAGGGCCGTCTTCCCGGCGGGGTTTCAGCTGGTGGCGGCCATGAACATGTGCCCGTGTGGCGCACGCGGCGATCCCGCCGCCGGCTGCGTCTGCTCGGTGCAGAAGCTCGCGGCTTTCCGGCAGAAGCTCTCACGTGCCCTGCTCGACCGCTTCGATCTCGTGGTCGCGGTCCCTCGGCCCCGAGCGGCCGATTTCAGCGGCCGGAGTGGTGAGCCGTCGGACGCCGTTCGTTCGCGCGTCGTTCATGCCCAGGAACGGATCCGCGCTGGGCCACTCCGCCGAACCTCTCAGGCCAGCGCCCTCCTCGATCGGGCGGTCGAGCGTCTGCCCCTGTCGGGCCGCGGACGCATGCGCGTCGCGCGCGTGGCGGCGACGATCGCAGC
>DASSXA010000307.1:0-4851 GCA_035704315.1 Gaiellaceae bacterium | reverse complement strand
TGCGCGCCGGATGATCTCGTCCCGGTCGCCGAAACGGGCGCGTGCCCGTGCCTCGCGGTGCTCGTCCCAGAGCGCGGCGATTCGATCGTCGAGCTTGCGGAGCTCGGCGGCGAGGACGACGTCGTGTCCTTCGGACAGACGATGCAAGAGCTCGGCACGCTCCTCGCTGGCGCGCTCGATCTCGGTACGGATGTCTTGCAAGATGCTCACGTCTATGTAAACGAGTGCTCCCGGGACGTCATTCCCTACCCGTAGCCGAGGTCGCTGATCTGGTCCTCCTCGAGGCCGAAGAAGTGACCAATTTCGTGGAGAACGGTTATGCGGATCTCGCGCTCGAGGTCTTCCGCATCGGGAAAAGCCTCCTCGAGCGGTCGGCGGTAGATCACAATCCGGTCCGGCAGAGCACCGGCGTGATCCAGTCCCGGCCCTAGGCCGTCGTACCAGCCGAAGAGGTCGGGCTCCTCCGGATTCTCGTCCTCGACCACGACGGCGACGTTCTCGAGCGCCGCGGCGAACTCCGGAGGCAGGCCGTCGAGCGCGGCTCGCACGTGCTCGTCGAAGTCCATCAGTAGGCCGGCTGTGGGGGACTGCGCTGGAGGAATATCCTCGCGGTCGCAACACCGAAGGCGAAGCCGCCGATGTGGGCGAAGAACGCGACGCCGCCTCCCGGCTCCGGGTTGAGGAGCGAAAACCCACCGGCCCAGAGCTGCAGCAGGAACCAGAACCCCAGGAAGAGCCAGGCCGGGAACTCACGGATGATGATGAAGAAGAAGAAGATCGCGGTGACGACGCTCGCATTCGGCAGTAGGACGAGGTAGGCGCCGAGCACCGCGGAGATCGCCCCACTCGCCCCGAGGTTCGGTATCTCGGCGGATGCCTGATCGGCAAAGAACAGCGTGATGGCCGTCTGAAGTGCGGTCGCGGCGAACCCTCCGAGGAAGTAGAAGACGAGGAAGCGCACCCTGCCGAACGCGTCCTCGACGTTGTTCCCGAAGATCCAGAGGAAGAGCATGTTCCCGCCCAGGTGCAGCAAGTCGGCGTGCAGGAACATCGACGTCACCGCCGTGAGCGGCCAATCCTGGCCGACGACCGGACACGAGCGCTCCACTTCGCAAGGATGGAAAGCGAGCTGGTTGACGGCGCGCTGCTGGTCGGGCACCTCGTAGAGGAAGTAAACGGCGACGTTGATCGCGATCAACGTCACCGTCACGATCGGGAACGACCGCGTCGGGACGTTGTCCTTGATCGGGAACAAGCGTCGGCGCTACCGGATCACGAGCGCCATCAGCGCCTTCTGCGCATGAAGGCGGTTCTCGGCCTGATCCCAAACCGCCGACTGCGGCCCGTAGAGGATCTCTTCGGTGATCTCCTCGCCGTAGTGGGCCGGCAGGCAGTGGAGCACGATCGCGCCGTTTCCCGCTTGTCGGAGGAGCTCCTCGTCGATCCCGAAGCCGGCGAGATCGTGAAGGCGCCGCTCCCGCTCCTCCTCCTGGCCCATGCTCGTCCAGACGTCGGTGTAGAGGACGTCGGCGCCCCGAACGGCCTCCCCGGGGTCGTTGGTGACGGTGACGTCGCCGCCTGAGCCTCGCGCGACCGCGATCGACCGCTCGTCCGGCTCGTAGCCTGGCGGCGTGGCGGCCACGAAGCTCGAGCCGAGGCGGGCTGCGGCGATCATGAGCGAGGCACAGACGTTGTTCCCGTCGCCGAGGTAGGTGACGCGGACGCCCTTTAGCCGGCCGAGCCGCTCGCGGATGGTGAGCATGTCGGCGAGTGCCTGACACGGATGTGTCTCGTCCGTCAGGCCGTTGATGACCGGGATGTCGGCGTGCTCGGCGAGCTCTTCGACGTCCGACTGGGCGAACGTGCGGATCACGATTCCGTCGAGGTAGCGGGAGAGCACGGTCGCCGTGTCCCGGATCGTCTCGCCGCGTCCGAGCTGAAGGTCGTCCGCGCGGAGGTAGAGCCCGTAACCGCCGAGCTGCGCGATGCCGACCTCGAATGAGACCCGTGTCCGGGTCGAGGGTTTATGGAAGATCATTCCCAGCGAGCGGCCGGGGAGGACGCGCTGTTCGTCGCGTGGGGCCGTCTTGAGCCGTTCGGCGAGGTCGAGAACGAGCTCGAGCTCGTCGCTCGAGAAGTCGGCGACGCGCGTGAAGCTGCGGCCTTTGAGCGTCTCCGGGATGTCCAGCATCGCGCCGGATGCTAATTCCTTGGTGGAAGCCGGCCTGGCCGCCTTCGTCTTAGCCACGGCCAGGGACAGTCCCTCGACGCGGCCAGGGACAGTCCCTCGACGCGGCTCGGAGGGTCAGGCCTCGGGGACGAGCTCGCGGAGCCGCGCGAGGCCGGCGAACATCCGGCTCTTAATCGTCCCGAGTGGGACCCCGAGCCGTTCGGCCAGCTCGGACTGCGTGTAGCCGCCGTAGTAGGCAAGCTCGAGCGCCTGGCGCTGGTCGGGAGGGAGTTGGGCGAGCGCTGCTTGGACTGTTGTCCTCCGGTCGCGGAGGTCGGCTTCCTCGTCGACCGTCGGGCCGCCTGCCTCCGGTGCCTCCTCGAGCGGATCGCCGCGGCGCCGGTCCTCGCGGCGGACGAGATCGACCGCGCGGCGGTGGACAAGCGTAAGCACCCAGGTCGCCGCCTTGGCCCGCTCGCGGCGGTAACCCTCCGCCGAGCGCCAAACGGCAAGGAACGCCTCTTGCACAGCGTCTTCGGCGAGTGCTTGGTCGCGGAGTATGCGAAAGGCAAGTCCGTAAGCGACACGGCCAAAGCGGTCGTAGAGGGCGCCGAGCGCGTCGTGGTCGCCTGAGGCGATCGCTTCCAAGAGCTCTTCGTCAGACCTCTGTCTCAAACGCCTCCGCCCGATGACCGGCGCCAAAGCTAACGCGTACTCAGACATTGGCGCTGGCGAGAATGTCTCCATGTGGAGTGTCCGAGCCGCCCTCGTTCTCGAGCGTCACAGCGACGGTGTTGCCGTTCTTGACCGGATGCGTGAGCGTGACCGTGCGGCACCCGCCCGCGAAGAGGCCGGCGGGCCGCGGCGTCTTACCCTGGATCACCCAGGCTTCGTACGTCTTGCTGGCAGGAGCCTCGTCGAGGCAGAGGACGAGCTTTCCTTCGTCGCCGGCGACGATCAGCGCGCCGGGTGCACCGTTCACGGCGACCACGCGCTCCGGGGCCTGGTTGTCCCGCAGGGAGTTCGCCCAGAGCCCGAGACCGATGGCCGCGATCGATGCCGCGACGGCGGCTACCGCGGTGACGGGGAAAAGCCACCGCGGGAACTGGACGGCCGGGGCGGGGCGGTCCTCGCGCGCCGCGCGGAGTATGCGGTCGCGAAGCTCGGGAGGCGGAGCCGGCCCCTCCTGGGCGTAAGCCAGCTGAGCCGCACCTTCGCGCAAGGACGCAACCTCTTCGCGGCACCGCTCGCAGGTGTCGAGATGCCGCTCGAACGTCCAGCGGTCCTCGGTGTCGAGGGCGTTCAGGGCGTACGCCGCGGCCAGATCGTGGAGCTCGGGCTGGGTCATGCTCATCATTGTGATTCGCACGACCCAGCCGAGTGGTTCAGAACGGATATGGCGCGAGTGCCCAAGCAGCAGCTCCGTACCAGACTGCGAACCCGAGGCTTGCGAGACCGAAGGCGGGCGCGATGGCGCCGAACGAGGTTTGCAGCGGCCGGCTTCCGAGTGCTGCGCCGAACCCGGTGGACAGGATCGTCATCGATACCGCGGTGAAGATCGCGAGTAGGGCGAGCGCGAGGATCCCCAGCGCCTGCGACTCGATCGACGCGACGAGCAGGATGCCGACTCCCGCGCTCCCACCCATGCCGTGGACGAGTCCGATCGCAAAGGCACTGAGTTTCGTGCGACCGCGGTGGGGGTGCGAGTGCTCTTCGCTCAGGCGTAGGAGTCCTTTGCGCCAGCGGACGATCAACCGGATTGCGAGAGCGGCGATGACGAACGCGATCGCGGTCTCGGCCGCCTGCTGCACATGCTCCGGCAGGTACCGGTCGAGCAGCACGATGGGCACGCCGAAAGCGAAGAGGGCTACGGCGTGCCCGATGCCCCACGCCGCGCCGAGACCAGCAGCAGCTCTTGCTGCGTTTCCTCGCGCGCCGGCGACGAGCGTCGTGACAGCGGCAACGTGATCCGGGTCGGTTGCATGCCGAAGTCCAAGCAGGATGGCTACGACCACGACGAGCCACACGGCGGCGCCGTCTGAATACGAGGCGATGAGGTCGTCGAGTCCGAACATTCGAGTCTCCTCTCAGGTGAGGGTAGGAAGGGACCGGAGGGTCATGACGAGGCCGAGGGCGACGATCGCCGCCGCGCTGACGGCTGGCAGCGCCCGCAAGACCGCGCCCTCGAAGCTCATGCGGGAGAAGACCTGCTTCGCGAAGATCGCCAGCAGGCCGATTCCGGTGATCACCGAGGCCAGCCCGAGGCTGAACGCGACTATGAGAAGCAGTCCGAAACCGACGCGATGAAGGGAGATCGCCGCGAGGAGGACGACGAGGGCAGTGGGGCAGGGGAGGATCCCACCGGAGATGCCGACCGCGACCAGCCCGCGAGCGGAGTGGTCGTGGGCGTGATGATGGTGATGGTGGTGACGGCGTCGGCGTAGGCGTAGGCGACTGCGCAGGACGCTCAGGCCCACCCCGACGACGAGGAGGGCCGAGACGAGGTTGAGCCAGGGGTAGAGATCCTCCGGGACGACGAGCTCGGAGAGCGCCAGCGTCACCACGCCGAGCGTGAAGACGCCGATCGTGTGCGTAACGGTCACGATCCCGCCAAGTGCGAGGGCATGGCGCGCCTTGCCGCGCGAGCCGACGAGATATGCGGCCACGATCGCCTTGCCGTG
>DASSXA010000198.1:0-2753 GCA_035704315.1 Gaiellaceae bacterium | reverse complement strand
GTAGTCCTCGCTCTCGATCAGCCGAGCGCCGAATCGGTTCTGGAAGAGGTGACCCGTCCGCTCGTAGCGTTGGTTGAAGCCCTGCGCATACCGGCTGTTGAGGCGATGCATGCCTCGCGAGAGGTCGTCGAGCGTGGCCTTAAGGACGAGGTGGTAGTGGTTCGGCATCAGGCAGTAGGCGTGTCTGCGCCAGTTAAAGCGGGGCACGACGGCTCCGAGGAGTCGCAGAAACCACGAGAAGTCGGTTTCGTCGCGATAAATCGTCATCCGGGCTACTCCCCGAGCGGTGACGTGGATGATCCCGTCCCCGAGGAGATACCGAGGCTGCCGAGCCATGCCGATCATCGTAGGTCCCCGCGGACGTGACGACCCGGCCGCGGGCAGCTTTCGGCACACCCGCGTCACACATTCGCCACAGCTTCGCGGGACTGTCCCTAGACGCGGCCGGAAGGGACCAGCCCAGGGACTGTCCCTAGACGCGGCTCGGTTGGACGGCGCCAGGGACTGTCCCTGGACGCGGCTCGGACGGGCTAGTCCGCACGGCGCTCCAGCACCGCCACGGTCTCGACATGTGGGGTGTGCGGGAACATGTCCACCGGTCGCGCGCGGCGTAGCTCGTAGCCCCAGTCCGCCGCCAGCTGCTTGAGGTTGCCCGCGAGCGTGGTCGGGTTGCAGGAGACGTAGACGATCTTCGGCGCGCCGATCCGACCGAGCCGCCGGACTGCCTTGCCGGAGAGACCCGCACGCGGCGGATCGACGACCACGATGTCGGGCGCTCCCGATTTGTCCTTCAGCTCCTCGATCGCCTGCCCGACGTCCCCAGCGAAGAACGCCGCATTCGTGATCCCGTTCAGGTCGGCGTTCTCGAGCGCGCAGGCAATCGACTCCTCTGACAAATCGACGCCCCAGACCGTCAGCGCGTCTCGGGCCATCGTCAGCCCGATCGTCCCGATCCCGCAGTAGAGATCCCAGACCGTCTCCTCGCCCGTCAGCGCCGCGAACTCGACTGCAAGCGAGTACAGCCGCTCCGCCATGGCCGTGTTCGTCTGCAGGAAAGCGTTCGGCCTGATCCGGAAACGCAACCCGCCCAGCGCCTCCTCGATCGCCTCCTCGCCCCAGAGCAGCGCGGTCGGCAGGTTCGTCACCTCGGCGGGTGTCTCGTTGATCGCGTGGTGGATCGCCCGCACCTCGGGAAAGCGGCGCAGCGCCGACACGAGCCCGTCGGCGTCGTGAAGCTCGCCGGGCGCCGTCACCAGCAGGACGAGCACCTGACCGGTGTTCCGGCCTTCCCGATAGACGAGGTGGCGCAGGTAGCCGGTCCCCTCAGCTTGGTCGTAGGCGCGCAGACCCGCCTCGCGGGCCCACTCCCGCACGGCGAGCCTGACCGCATTGCCGAGATCCGTCGTGAGCCAGCAGCGTTCGATGCTGAGGACCTCGTCCCAGCGGCCGGCCTTGTGGAAGCCGAGCGTCGGACCGTCCGGAGTCTCCGTGAACGAGTACTCGAGCTTGTTCCTGTAGTGGAAGATCGACTCGGCCGGAACGATCGGCTCGAGGGGCGGTTCAGGGATCCCGGCGATCCGCACGAGTGAGTCGCGGACCTGGTCCGCCTTCGACTCGAGTTGCGCCGAATACGCGAGATCCTGGAACCGGCAGCCGCCGCACGCCGGGTAGTGCTGGCACGGCGCATCGACCCGAAGCGGGCTCGGCTCGAGCACGTCGACGGCCAGTGCCTCAGCGTGCCGCCGCTGGACCTTCGTGACCCGGGCCCGAACCTTGTCTCCCGGGAGCCCGCGCCGGACGAAGACCACGAACCCGTTCAGCCGGGCAACGCCGTTCCCGCCGAACGCGAGCGACTCGACGGAGAGCTCGACCAACTGATCACGTTGGACAGGGGCGGCCACGAAGCCAGCCTAGCCCGGGGATACAGTGGCCGGCCCGTGCGCATTTGCTCCCTCCTCCCCAGCGCAACCGAGATCATCGCCCGGCTCGGGCTCACGGATTCCCTTGTGGGCGTGTCCGAGGAGTGCGACTGGCCCGCGGAGACGCGTGATCTCCCGGTTGTCACCGCCTCCCGTGTGGAGGCGGCGACGCTAACGAGTGCGGAGATCGACTCGGCGGTCAGGGACGCCGTCGCCGACGGACGCTCCCTCTATGCCGTTGACGCGGACTTGCTGACAGAGCTCGCCCCGGACGTGATCGTGACCCAGGATCTCTGCACCGTCTGTGCGGTCTCCAGCGACGACGTGTCGACCCTCTGTCCCATCGGCGCGGAGGTCATCTCGCTCAACCCGGCGACGCTCGAGGAGATTGCTCGCTCCGTCGAGACGCTCGCGCGGCGGCTGGGAGTGCCCGAGCGCGGGCACGACGTCGCCGGAGAGATGCGCTCCGCGATCGACGCGGTCAGGCGGTCGGTCGCGGGCCGTCCGACGAGGCGGATCTTCGTGGCCGAGTGGGTCGACCCGCCCTTTGCGGCTGGGCACTGGCTTCCCGAGATGGTGGCGGCCGCAGGTGGGAGCGACGTGCTCGGACGTGCCGAAAAGCCCTCATTCCCCGTCACCTGGGACGACGTGCGTGCGGCCCGGCCGGAGCTCGTGGTCGTCGCGGCGTGCGGCTTCGACGCGGAACGCGGAGCCGATGAGGCGCGCCTTGCCGACCTGCCTGCGCCGAGTGTCGCGGTCGACGCGAACGCCTACTACTCGCGCCCGGCCCCACGGGTCGCCGACGGCGTTCGCCAACTCGGGCACCTTCTCCAT
>DASSXA010000160.1:0-3943 GCA_035704315.1 Gaiellaceae bacterium | reverse complement strand
GCCAAACACCCGCATCACCGGCGCTCCGCCGGCGACGACGAGCGCCCGCACGGCCCGGTTCAAGTTCACCTCGACCGAGCGGGGATCGCAGTTCCAGTGCAAGACCGACTGGCGGAAGGGCTGGTGGACGTGCAGGTCGCCGAAGCGCTACAGCCCCCTGAGACCAGGCCGCCACACCTTCGAGGTGCGCGCGATCGACCGGGCAGGCAACGTCGATCGCACACCGGCGAGGAAGGTCTGGACGATTAGCTAGCGGGAAACGGCTCGTTAGGCACGTTAACGATTTTTGTTAGCCTGGCTAACGAATGTCGGTACTGACGCTCGAACCCCTGGCCGTCGCAAATCGCCTGCGGCCGGCATTGCTGAAGCTCGCGCGGGAGCTCCGGCGCGAGTCGCACGCGCTGGGGGTCACCGGTGGACAGGTGTCGCTGCTGTTTCAGATCCAACGGCACAAGGGGATCGGAGTCCGGGGCCTTGCGGCGCTCGAACGCATGTCACCTGCTGCCATGTCCGGCTACGTCGATCGCCTGGAGCGTGCCGGCCTCGTCCGGCGGACTCCCGATCCGAAGGACCGGCGCCGTCACGGCCTCTTCGTCACGGAGGAAGGGGACCGCGTTCTCAGGTCGGTCAAGTCACGTCGAACAGCTTGGCTCGCAGCGCGGCTCGAGCATCTGGATCCGGACGAGCTCGCCGCCCTTGACGCCGCCGTCGAGCCCCTGCTCAGCCTGATCGAGGAGATCTAGCGCGGATGACTGCCGCGATCCTCGCCCTCCGGGCGCGAACCTTCGCCAGCGTCCGCAAACACCGGAACTACCGCCTCTTCTTCACCGGCCAGGTCATCTCGCTCGTCGGCACCTGGATGCAGAACATCGCGCTCGCCTGGTACGTGATCGAGTTGACCCACTCGGCTGTCGCCGTCGGCGTCCTCGCGTTCTGCCGTTTCGCCCCCTTCACGATCTTCGGACTCTTCTCCGGTGTCGTCGCGGACCGGCTCGACAACCGGCGCCTGGTCATGGGCACGCAAACAGCCTCGATGGTCGTCGCAGCCGCGCTGACCGTCCTTGCCTTGTCGGGCGCCGAGGTCGTCTGGCTCGCGTACCTCCTGGCCTTCGCGGCCGGCACGGCACTCGTCTTCGACGCCCCTGGGCGTCACGCGCTGACCTTCCAGATGGTCGGCCGCGAGGAGCTCCCGAACGCCGTCGCGCTGAATGCGAGCCTCTTCAATGCCTCCCGCGTCGTCGGCCCCGCTGCGGCCGGCGTCATCATCGCCGCCTTCGGCGTAACGGTCTGCTTCGCGCTCAACACCCTCAGCTTCCTCGCCGTACTGACCAGCCTGGCGCTCATGCGCAGCAACGAGCTCTTCGCACCGGAACGCCCGGAGCAGCACCCGTCCGTGCTGTCGAGCATCCGTGAAGGGCTCGGCTACGCACGGCGCTCGCCTCGGGTGCGGCTGGTACTGGCTATGACAATGGTCGTGAGCACCGTCGGCTTCAACTTCCATGTGCTCGTGCCCGTCCTCGCCTCGGAGACTCTGGACGCAGGGCCTCGGACCTTCGGAATCCTCTCGGCCGCCTTCGGGGCGGGGGCACTCGCCGGGGCGCTGATGTCTGCGACCCTGGCACGCGCGAGCTGGCGGGCGCTCCTCACAGGCGTCGGCGGATTCAGCGTGGCGCTGCTTGCGCTCGCTCCGCTCCACACCGTGGTGGGCTGCGTGCTGATGCTGTTCGTCGTGGGAGTCTGCTTCACGCTCTGGACTTCGAACAGCCAATCGCTGCTGCAGCTGAGCGCACCCGACCATCTCCGCGGCCGCGTAGTGAGCCTCTACCTCTTCGCGTTCGCGGGCCTGGCGCCGCTCGGCGGCCTTCTCGCCGGCTGGCTGTCGGAGGTCGGTGGGACGGAGCTCGCGTTCGGCGTCGCCGGCGTGACCGGCCTGCTGATGACCGCGGCGGGGTTCCGTGAGCTCCACGCGGGGAGATCTCTAGCCTCGAGCACGTGAGTGAAGTGCGCCTAGAGCCCTGGGCCGAAGGCGACCTTCCGCTGGTCGAGAAGTTGATGGGTGATCCGGCGATGACCGAGCATCTCGGCGGGCCCGAAAGCCCCGAGAAGCTCGCCGAGCGCCACGCGCGCTACGAGGTGCCGGGCTCCGGGATGTTCAAGATCGTCGACGAAGTGACCGGGGAGCCCGTGGGCTCAGTCGGCTACTGGGAGAGGACCTGGCGAGGCGAACAGGTCTACGAGATTGGTTGGTCGGTGCTGCCCGCGTTCCAGGGACGGGGCATCGCCCGGATCGCAACGGTGCAGGCCATCGCCATGGCGAGGGCAGAACAGAAGCATCGCTTCATGCACGCCTTCCCGTCGGTAGACAACGGCCCGTCGAACGCGATCTGCCGGAAGCTCGGTTTCACGTTCTTGGAGGCCGCCGAGTTCGAGTATCCGAAGGACCACTTCATGCGCTGCAACGACTGGCGTCTCGACCTCTTCGCCGGCGGCGCCTAACACTCCACTTACAAAGCCGTTCGAAATCCTTTCGATTCGCCCACGGCTCCCTCATGGCAGGCGGGGATAGTCAGGGCACTGTCGCCTAAGGAGGTCGAGCTGTGAAGAGGAAGATTCGCCTGGGGGTTCTCACACTCGTCGCGCTCACCGCGCTGGCGTTCGTGAGCGCCGCCGTTGCCCATCGCGTGGTCGTCATCAAGGGGACGATGAACGGCGAGACGCTGACGGGCACGGCAGGGAACGACCGCATCTTCGCCCGCGGCGGCGACGACATCGTCAACGCCGGTGAGGGCAACGACCGCGTCTTCGGCGGTTGGGGTAAGGACACGCTGAACGGCGAAGGCGGCAACGACCGCGTTCGTGGGGGCCCCGGCCCTGACACGATCAGCGGCGGCGAGAACAACGATGTGCTCCGTGGCCGCTGGGGCAACGACGTCGTGAACGGCGACAACGGCGACGACCGCATCTGGGTCGGCCGTGGCGCCGACGTCGAGAACGGCGGCGACGGAAACGACGTGATGCACGCGCTCGCCCGCGACCGCATGGTCGACCAGATCGACTGCGGCCCGGGGGACAGGGACGTCGTCTGGCTGAACTCGAAGGAATCCGACGTCTACGTCAACTGCGAGATCGTCAAGACCGTGACGACCTCGCATCCGGACGACGGGGAGTAACAACAAGCTTCTCCTCAACCCACAACTCCCTCTCTCCGACCCAAGAAGCCCGCTGCGGCGGGCTTCTTGGTATCTGAGGCGTCGCTTGCGATGCCGACCAGCAGAGGCCATGCCGGCTCTGCCGGCGTGGCCGGCTTAATCCCGCTGCGGCGGGCTTCTTGGTGTCTAGGGGGCTAGGAGATGCGCCAGGTGTCGCCGGCGTGGAGGAGCTTGTCGAGCTCGCCGTCGCCCAGCTCGCGGCGGCTCGCCTCGATCTGCTCCGCCATGAGCGTGTCGTAGACCGGCCGCTCGATGTCGCGGAAGACACCCAGCGGCGTCGGGCCGTGCGGCGTGTGAGCGAGCCGCGAGAGGGCGAATGCGAGCGACGCGTCCGCGTCGTGCTCGTCGTGGACGAGCAGCGCCTCCTCCCCGACTTCGGCTAGGTCGACGAGCTCCATCGAGCCGTTCGGCCGCTGGACGACCCCGCGCTCGCCTTCCTCGCCGAACCGGACGGGCTTCCCATGCTCGAGGAGGATCCGGTTCTGCTTCTCCTCCCGAACGGCGTCGAAAGCGCCGTCGTTGTAGACGTTGCAGTTCTGATAGATCTCGACGAAGGCCGACCCCGGATGCGCCGCGGCGCGCCGCAGCACCTCGGTCAGGTGCTTCTTGTCGGTGTCGATCGACCGGGCGACGAACGTCGCCTCGGCGCCGAGGGCCAGTGACACCGGGTTGAACGGGTAATCCAGCGATCCCATCGGTGTCGTCTTGTTGCGAGTCCCGAGCGGGCTCGTCGG